>DATHZY010000201.1:0-4287 GCA_035458325.1 Saprospiraceae bacterium
AGAAGACATTCAAATTGAATTGTCTGAGTCTATTGTGTAATCTCCCTCATGAGACAATTGAATCGTCCGCTTCAAATCGATATATCGATCAGCAGGTTATTGAAGGATCATCGATAGGCAGCTTGTGGCTGCCAGGGAAGAATCATTGTTTTGTCTCTGCATGGCAGCCATAAGCTGCCTATCGATGATCCTTCAATAACCTGCTGATCGATATATCGATTTGAAGCGGACGATTCAATTGTCTCATGAGGGAGATTACACAATAGACTCAGACAATTCAATTTGAATGTCTTCTCACTCTCTCACTCTCTTACTTTCTCACAATCTCGAAGCCCGGGTACAACTCCGTCATAGGCTGCTCATGCACGACTACATCATTGACCTCCGCGAGCATGGGGCCTTCCTTGCACCAATCAATAAATTCAGCAACTACATCTTCGTGTCCTTGCACCAATGCGCCTACCGCGCCATCTGGTTCATTCCATACCTTGCCTTTGAGTCCCAGCGAGAGGGCCTTGTCCTTGGCGGAGGCACGATACCAGACACCTTGTACTTTGCCGGTGATACGGAGATGATACGTTTTCATAGGCTTACATCAGACACCTACACTGGTGATCATCGGGATATCTGCCATCGTGCGTAAGCCGGGGGCGGCTTTGAGAATAGACTTGCAGGCGTTGAGGATGATGGCGCAGGTGGCGATATCACCATGCACACCCTTCATGATACGGGAACGAATATGCGGGGTACCGAATATTTCGATTTCATCATATGAATCGGCTTCACCAACGGAAGCCTGGAAACTGAGCTTGATTTTTTCTTCTCCATTGACCCACCCTATTCCCGTCTGTCGCACACCTGCGACCTGGCCTGACACAATGGTCATGGCTTCTGATTGGATAGTTCGGTCAGCGATGACAGGCTCGATTCGGTCTTCCGTCTTTTCAAGTTTCCATCCAAGCTGCTGTGCCAGGAAATGCATAGATTCTGACAGACCCACATGTTTAAGGGTGCCTTCATTTTTCCTTCTTTCAAATTCATCATAGGATAGGCCGGCGCCGATTTTCTTTTGGAATGGAATGCGCCTGAACTGGGCATCCTGGTAACGACGCACCTCTACCTTTTCGACCTGGTTGCAGATCCCTGTCAGCATAGCAGGAAGTGAATCCATCAGGAAGCCGGGATTGACACCGGTACCGAGCACGGCCACGCCCTTATCCTTTGCGGCGAGGTCAATCGTCTTTGACCATTCATCAGAACTATTCCATGGAAAGAAGAGCTCTTCGCAAGTAGAAACAATTGACAATCCGGCGTCGATCAACGAAAGTAATTGCGGCCCGATGCGAGGCAGGTCAGATACGGTTGCCAGGATTGCAATATCAGCTTGCACCCCTTGTCCAAGACTATCGGAGATATAAACACCCGTAGCCTCCAGGCCTGCATGTTCGCCCATATCCTTTCCCTTTAGAGAAGGATCGATGTCTACGACCTGGCTGATGATGATATCATGCCGTTTGAGGGCATAGCGGTAGATATTGATACCCAGGGGGCCGGCGCCGATGAGGGCTGCATGGATGGGAGAAGCTGTCGCCATAAGAATTTTGATGATCGTTTATTGATGGGTGAAAGTAATAGTTTCTTTTGCGATTGGCAATGGGAGGGTGGAAAGGTGGAATGGAGCAAGGGGGAAAGGGAAAATTAAACTATGGCTCCGCGAGTCATGCGAGACATCTCGGAGCTTTTAAAATATGCTAACCTAATCCCAACTTTGTTTTTTTTCTAAACGAGGCGGAAGACACAAATTCAAATAAAGCAGAAAGAATCGTGTAGGGGTTCAAAATATTGAACCCCTACACGATTCTTTCTTTCAATAATTTGAACCCTACGGGAGTCTTACTGCAAATGAATTTTAAAATATGGATTATCGAAGCACTGTTACTTTCAGATAGGTAGCAGGAATCGAAGTGTGGTCTGGATGACTACTTTGGTTTTGTGCAACAAACAAAGCTTCTAATTCGCCTTGCAACTCCGCAGCCTTACCATTTTTTTCTGCAGCTTCAAAGGCATTCATGGTGGGACCGTAGAAGTTTTTGAATTTTTGTACAAATTCAGCCGGAGCATAGGTAGCTTCAAATGTGAACGTTTCTTTTTGGAAAGAAACATTGACAGCAGGAATGCCTGCCTTTGTAAAGCGATCAATGACATGCTCTTCAACGCCCCATAACATCGGGCTAATAAAGCCTTCCGGTGGCGGTGGTGTATGCGCTGAACTGATCTTCAAGATCTGGGCAACCAAGGTCGGATCACCTGGAATCCAATTGCCCATCACAATGCGTCCTCCCTGCCTGGTCACCCGCACCATTTCCCTGGCCACATCGTAAGGCCTGGATGCAAACATGGCGCCGAAAATAGTGACAAGCAGGTCAAACGAATGATCCTCCAGTCCACTAAGGTCCGCCGCATCTCCTTCCTGGAAAGTACAGTTGCTCAAGCCTTCTTCCTGTGCCCGAATATTGCCGGCAAAGACAAGGTTACGGGCTATATCAACGCCCAATACATTGGCCCCGAGCCGGGCAGCCGGTATAGCAGTGGTTCCATCTCCACAACCAAGGTCAAGGATGTCGAGGCCGGGCGTGATGCCTAGTTTGGAAACTAATTCCTCCCCACTCTTGCGCATCGTCTGAGCCAGGCGTGTAAAGTCACCTTTTTCCCAAAGCGCCTTGTTTGGATTCATCATCGATTGATTTACTGTTGTTACATTCATAATTCTACTTTTATCAATTTGGTTTTGAGTTACACTATTTCCCTGGCACGTTACCCTACCGAATAGGTGATTTTCAAATGCACTGCAAAAGTAGATGCCCCGACTAGCCTCCGGAATCCACTTTTCACGAATGGCGGCAACCATTGTGTCTTCGGCCAGGGCATAAAAAAAATATTTTGATGGTGCGTTTGCACCAACGGTGGCATATTGTCCATGAGCGGCAGTAAAGCGAATGCCAAATACAATCACCTTTTTCCGCGTGCTGCAGGCGGGAATTTCTATTGGATTATATCAGTAATTTTATTGCCGCATGAAAGTCCATTTACACGGTATACTGCAACATAAATCAGCGCTTGCCATATCCTGCCTCTTCAACCTGTCGTTGGTTTGCCAACCGGTCATCAACGCTCAGTTTTCAGAAAGCGATTTTATACACTATACGGTAAGAGAGGGGTTGAGCGACAACAATGTCAGTGGCATCGCACAGGATGACCAGGGTTATATCTGGATCGGTACCGACGCCGGACTGAGTCGCTTCGACGGACATCAGTTTACAAATTTCTATCAATCTACACCACCACTCCAATTGCTATCGGGCAGTATAGAACGATTGGAAAATATCGGCCCTCAACAACTGGGCATCAACACCAGAGGGGGATTCCAGCTCCTGAACACCAAATCCTATGAGGTTCGAAATTTTATCATTCCGGACAGCACTGCCTTTTATACGTATCTCAATGCGACCTGGCAAACTGTAGCCTTAGACGACGGATCGTATGCTATCACCACCGCGGCCGGTTTCTATGTCTTTGATGCATCCGGAAACCTGACCTTGCGACATGACGTCTACGATATCCAGGATATCGGTCAACGCCGGATCCTATATGGGAGGGACATCTTCAACATCGGAAAAGGCCAATATCTGATCTACTTTAATGAAAAAGGAATGGCCCTCTATGATCATAACATAAGAAAATACACGGAGTTGGATCCCCGGGATACGACCTGGCATATATTTGCCCATCCGAACGTGCATCCAACTGATCACTGGGTGCTAAAGCAACAACTCAATCCTGAAGAATTTATATTCATTCCCAATACATCCCAGACGATAGTATACTATCATCATGGTTTAAAGAGAAGAGTTGAATCGCCAATTACACCAGAAATCCACTATGCTTTCAATTGGGCCAGCAAGGTGGCGGTACTCCATGATACGACACTGATCATCAACTGCCGGACCAAAGGATTTTATCTGTTTCATCTCAACCGTACCACAGGACATATTAGCTATGATGTAACCAAATATCTTCCGGAATATGAGATCCTCTACCCTTTCGTAGACAAGGATAACCGGATCTGGGCTGGAACCACCCAGGGAATCCTTCAACAAAAACTCAAACCTCCATTCATACATGCTTACCGGTATCCACCTGCCCGGGGAGAGACGTATACCGGTGGATTCACGACCCTTTATAAATACAAGAACAGATTATATGCGGGGCGCTTTTCACGCAATAAAG
>DATHZY010000202.1:0-4405 GCA_035458325.1 Saprospiraceae bacterium
GGGCCCGTGTAGAGGAAGTCGTGGGCGATTTTGTCAACCTGAAGCGCCGGGGGAGCAATTTAATCGGGCTATGCCCCTTCCACCATGAGAAGACCCCTTCTTTCAGTGTTTCTCCCACTAAAAACATCTATAAGTGCTTTGGATGCGGCAAAGTAGGCGGTGCCATCACCTTTGTGATGGAACACGAGGGTTATGATTATCCGGAGGCCATCCGGTACCTGGCTGGCAAATACAGCATACAACTGGAAGAGACTCAGGCAGATGCGGAAACCCTCCAGGCCGAAAGAGAGCGGGAAACCATCTACAAAGTCCTCGAATTTGCCTGGCAGTATTATAAAAGACAGCTTCACGACACGGAGGAAGGCCAGCTTGCCGGACTTAACTACTTCATAGAGAGGGGGTTTCGCACAAAAACGATTGAATCCTTTGGCCTTGGCTATGCCCCTGATAAGGCTGACGGGCTTATCCATGAAGCCAAAAAAGCAGGATTTACGCTCGAAATCCTTCAAAGGGCAGGTTTGATTACCCAGCATGGTGGAGACTTTTTCAGGCACAGGGTCATGTTCCCGATTTTTAATATTTCCGGAAAAGTCATAGCCTTTGCTGGACGACAGATGGTAAGTTCCAAGCGCGGGCCTAAGTATATTAATTCACCGGAAACGGAGATATACATCAAGCGCAAGGTCCTCTATGGCCTTTCACATGCTAAGAAAGCTATCCGTGACAACGATAATTGTTTTCTGGTAGAAGGCTACACCGACGTCATCAGCTTACACCAGGCAGGTATAGAAAATGTCGTTGCCTCATCCGGTACTGCACTGACACCCGATCAGATCAGATTGATAAGGCGGTACGCAAGCCGCATCACTGTATTGTATGACAGTGATCCCGCCGGAATAAAAGCTGCCATGAGGGGACTCGATCTGATCCTGGAAGAAAACCTGGATGTCAGGCTCGCCCTTTTACCGGAAGGTGAAGATCCGGACTCCTTTGTAAAGAAATCAGGCCTTGCAGGCTTCCAGGATTATATTCGCGAACATGGCAAGGACTTTATCTTGTTTAAGACTCAACTGCTCTTAAAAGAAGCGGCAGGTGATCCTATGCGCAAAACCACATTGGTCAAGGATCTGGTTGAGACACTAGCACGCATTCCGGAAGCCATCAAGCGATCAGCCTTCATCGCCGAGTGCGCTCACCTGATGAAGATCGATGAGCATATCCTGGTGCGTGAAACCAACAAGGCATATGATGAATTCCTGAGACAAAAAAGACAAGGGATCCCTCGTGATATTGATAGTGCTGAACGGGAGATTCAGCACCAGGTTTTCAACCAGGAGACGAAGCAAACAGATGCACGTATCCAGGCACTACCTAATCTTTCGGATCAATTCCAGGAAAGAGACATCATACGCATATTACTATCCTATGGTGACAAGCCCATTCCTGACCCGAATCTGACTCCCTTAAGCCGCTATATTCTAGTCAGCCTGCTCGATATCATCGATGAGTTTCAAAACGAAACCTATAAGAAAATAATGCGCGAATACCAGGACCTGCTGGAACAAGGTAAATCACCAGGCCCTGAGTATTTTACGAATCATGCCAATAAGGAAATCCAAAATCTTGCCATTGAGTTGCTTACTTCCCCCAATGAGTATGCCCGCTGGGAAGAACATGATATGCCGTTACAGATTCAACTCCATCCGGATATCAATTATAAGAAAGATGCATTCGATGCGATCCTGCGTTTAAAACTCAAGATACTGATGGGCCACATTGAAAATAATATAGCCGTCATCAACCAGCTGCAGGAAGAAGGTAAGGAGGATGAAATGATCATTCACATGCGCATGCATGCTGATCTGCTCCAATTGCGGGAACAGATCACTTCACAATTTAAAAATGTGGTCTTACGCGTTTGAAGCGATGAGCAAGCCGTGATGTAGAAACCGCTATTGAAATAAAACAATGCGGTATATCAACTACTTTTTGGCAGTCGTATCTGCGGCAGGAGGAGGAGCGTCCTCTTCATTCAGGGCCTTGAGCACCCGGTCCGTGATATCGTATTTTTCATTTGCCACCAGCACTTGTCCGCCTTCAATGTAGCTGAGGATAAAATCGTATCCTTCCTGTTCTTTAATCTCATTGAGCTTTTCCTGCATCACGGCTTGCAGGCGCTTATTGATCTGGGCGGTTTCGCTCATGATTTCCTGGGCCATCTTATCGCGCTCCGCCATAATGGCTTCCTGGCGGGTTGAAAGGTATTTTTCGCGGGCTTCCATTTCCTTTCCGGTCATGGTACCGGTTTGTGCCTTTTGCTGATAAGCCATGATTTCCCTTTCAAGGGCAGCACCTTTGCTTTGCAATTGTTCTTCTGCATTGCGTTGCTTAATCTCCATCGCTTCAGATTCTTTCTTGAATTCTTTATAATTAGTCAGGATGGAGTCTCCGTTGACATACGCGATTTTTAGCCCCGTATTTTCACTCGCAGGTTGGGATGCTGGTGAACCGGCCTCCTTACAGGCATAAGTCATGAGGAGTGTGCACACGAGTACAAAAGGAATGCTGAAGTTTTTCATGAGTAAGTGATTATGAATCGGCAAATATACTATCCTATTAGTAGTAAGTCTGTTTTTGATTAGTCCGCAGTCCGGCGGCTACTGACCAAGGTCTCCTTTTAAGCGTCCTTCGGTGGAAATGTCTGGCGTAACTCTCTCTTTTTCATCATATTGTCAAAAATATAATAAAGCGCATACCCTAACGCAAATCCGAAAGCCGCTCCGGCAATGACATCCCTGAGGAAATGCGCAACCAGGTAAACGCGTGAAAGCGAAACGGAGGCAGCCAGCAATAAACAGACAACAGAAACCCACGGCTTCCTGATCATCGCCGCCGTCAGGGTAAATAAGGCCCAGGCCGCCATTGAATGTCCGGATGGAAAACTCGCATGCCCGGACAACACCTGATAGTCCAGAACTCCAACAGGTCCTTCCCAACCAATGCGCTCCAGATATAAAAATGGCCTTTCATGCTGAAACCATTCCTTTAACAGATAAGTAACCAACGTCACTAAACCACCGAGTAATGGAATGACGATCATTCGTCTCCAGGACTGAAGCCATAATAGGAGTCCGATGATAATAAAACCATGTTCTTCCCCAAGTTTAGTTACATAGTAAAAATAATAGTCGGCCAAAGGGGTCCTGTGCATTGCCAGCCATCGTACAAAATGTCCCTTATCTCCCAGAAAGGTGATAGCAATGCCTGCAACCATCAAGACACATGCGCCAATTACATACAACCTCCACGCACTCATGCACTTTTCAACTTAAGTGCTGAACGCCATCTGCCGAACATCGCTTTAAACCGATCCATATCCATAATCTTGGAATCCTGCAGTGCCTTATAGGTCAGGACGGCGGAAATGACACACAACAGGATCACAGGCAGCCACGCAGCCAGCACAGGCGGGAGTTTTTGCGCATCGTTCAATTTTTTAGAACTGATATTGCTCATCAGGAAGAAGGTGAAAAAGAAAATGGATACTAATAGCGGATACCCAAATCCTCCCTTGCGTACAATGGTGCCCATCGGGCCACCAATAAATAACATGACAATACATGCCGCCGCCAAAGAAAACTTCCAATGTAACTCGTAGGTATGCTTTCGCTTGTTGAGTTCCAAGCGCTGTATGGTCCTGTCATTCCTGTCGATGGTGGACTTGGCAATAGAAATCTTACTATTCATCTGGCCCTTGAATTCCTGCTGTAGGTTGCGCGGAAGGACTTGCATCAAGGATGTTGCCTGGCTAACATCTGCCGAATCCAGGAATGCCTTCATCTGGGTATACCTGGAAACAGCTTTGGAATTTTCGATGACGAGCCGTTTGCCCTTCAAGCCCCTTTCAAGGATGGTGACACCTGCCGTATCTCTTGCTATGCCATCACTGACTGGTGATGATTGAGATAATGAATCGGACAGCAGCGCATAGGCTGTATGATTGGAAACTCTGGCAATCGCTATTTGCTCATTCATCGTATCGATTTCACTCGCTATCTGGCGCGCGCTCTTCATTGTGTGATGGGATTTGAACTGTTCTTCTTCGGTCCGGTCCAAATCAAATTCGCCCAGATCAAAACGCCTGGTCCATTCATTGAAATGAGAAATCATAAACGGCTTTGCATTCGGCCTTCCCTGCCCATCCGCCTCTGCGTATTGATAGCCATCATACAAGGTCATGACAAAAGCGCCATCATCTTTGGAGACATACATCTTTCCCTTCTGCGCCGTCACAACATTCAGTCTCCCTTTGCTTCGCTGCGAATCATCATACACCATGATATCCTCAATGGTCTCTTTATCCTTGTGCTTCTTACCAACACGAATGGAGTAACCATGAAAATCT
>DATHZY010000203.1:0-5129 GCA_035458325.1 Saprospiraceae bacterium
TGATATCGCGCAGAGACGCAAAGGCGCAGTGAGATAAATCTTGTTACCCTTTCACACTCTCACGTTCTCACGTTCTTCCCGCTGCCCATTCGGGGCGGGATCTACGCTGCGCTCCGACACGCTTCTCACGTTCTCACGCTACTCCGTATTTTCACCACTCCTTACTTTTACACCTATGATCTTCGAAACCCTGACCCAACCCACCCTTATCCTGGATGAGGCACGATGCAAAGCGAACATCCATCGTATGTGCCATAAGGCAAATGAACAAGGTGTTGTCTTGCGGCCTCATTTTAAAACACATCAGTCAAAAATCATCGGACGATGGTTCAGGGATATGGGCATCGATAAGATCACTGTTTCATCTGTAGGTATGGCACGCTACTTTGCAGAGGATGGATGGAAGGATATCACGATAGCTTTTCCTGTCAATGTCAGGCAGATCAATGAGATCAATGCGTTGTCTGCACAGGTTAAACTTGGGCTGTTAGTCCTGGATGCTGACACGGTAGACATCTTGGGCATGAATCTGAATCAGGCCATTTCCATTTGGATCAAAATAGATGTTGGAACGCACCGAACCGGGATTGATCCAACGCAGACGGAAAGCATAGATGATATGCTGGAACGACTGGCAAAGTATCCACAATTATCGTTTGCCGGTTTCCTGGCTCATGCCGGCCATACCTATCATAGCAGGTCGGTCACGGAGGTGCAGCGGATCTATGATCATGCGCTTGCAGAGCTCCTTGATTTGAAGACGAAGTATGTGGGCGCCTTCCCTGCCGTCAGGATTTCGCTGGGGGATACCCCCGGGGCCTCCATGGTCAGACAGTTTGGATCAGTGGATGAGTTGCGACCAGGCAATTTTGTTTTTTATGATCTGATGCAGGAAGAAATAGGTGCCTGTCAGATGGAGGATATTGCGGTAGCGATGGCTTGTCCGGTCGTAGCTGTTCATCCGGAGCGTAAGCAATGGATTATCTACGGAGGGGCCATTCATTTTTCAAAAGATTTCCTCCTGATGGGGGACGGTCGAAAATGTTTTGGCCGCATGGTGAATATCAAAGATGAGGTATGGAGTACAGTAGGTTCAATTCACAACCCATTCCTGATATCGCTTTCTCAGGAGCATGGTGTTGTGCAATGCACAGATCAGAACTTTGATCTCTGCAGCCCAGGAGATATAGCGTTATGGCTCCCTGTGCACAGTTGCCTGACGGCAGATGCTATGGGGAGCTATATCAATACAGAAGGAGCACCGATAGACCACTACCGGCGACGTATGTACGATTGATGCAACTGCAATTTTCGAATGAGATACAAGAGAGCATATCGCCGCCCTGTACCTCATTCGATCAATACTAGATGATTTCGAAGCTTAATTTAAGGTTTACCCTGTAAGAGGTAATCTTGCTTCCTTTGACAGTGACACTCTGGCTCTGGACATGAGCCGACTTGATGCCTTTGAGCGTCTTTGCTGCTTTAGCTACACCTTTTGCAGTAGCATCCTCCCAGCTTTTGGAAGAATCAGACAGGATTTCAATTACTTTAAGTACAGCCATGATATTTTATTTTGAAATTAGAAATTCATTTTAAGCTTCGCCTCAGCCTTTTTCATTTTTCACTCGGTTGCTGAGCTGCGCTGCACTGAGCGGGAGGACAAGGTAGAGCGAATGGCAGTCGAAGTGTAGCACATGGTTGAGTGTAAGCAGGTCGAAGCATCACTTTTCACTCTGCAGCTCCTGCAGTCCATCCTTCGCCTGCCCATAATCCGGATCTAGTCGCAAGGCTTGTTCGTAGGCAGCTTTTGCCTCCTCATTCTGGCCTTTCAGGTGATATATCTTGCCTTTATAAAACCAGGCCGCAGGATTTGCAGGATCAATTTCACTGAGGATATTTATTTCCTGAAAGGCGGCATCCAGGCTGTCCTTGACCATCAACAGGATACCGGCATTGAGATAGGCTTCAGGATACTGAGCATCCAGGGAATGGATGTGCCTGTAGATTTCAAGTGCTTCATCTATTTTATCATTATTCTGCAGGAAGTAGGCTTTCGCATGCCAGGCGGCCACATTATTGGGGGCGACCCTGACTGCATTGTCAAAGTACTGGCTGGCAAGAGGGTTGTGGGTCCGGTCCATCAGGTCGCCCAATATCACCCAGGCTTCACTCATGTCAGGATTGCGTTCAACCGCGGATTGGAATGCGCCTATAGCCAGATCGGTTTTCCCCTGGTCACGATAGATCATACCCAGCATAAAGAGTGCTTCAGGATCACCGGGACGGATTTCCATGATGTCAGCAATGGTACTGAGGGCTGCATCGTATTGCTTCAGGATCAGTTGAAACTCTGACAGTTTGAGTTTTGTATTGATACTATCAGGATACAACATCGCGACGCGTTGCATGGTCTGCAGTGCCCTGGCAGATTGATAGGAATCCATATAGACATCCGCCAATAGGTGATGTGCCTTGAGATTGGTGGAATCGAGTTTCATGACCTGCGCAAGATCCTGGATAGCCTGATCATAAGCCTGGCGTTCGTAGAAGATTTCACTCCTCTTGAGATACAGTGTCGGATCATTTGGCGATGCCTTGATCGCTTCCGTCAACCCATCAATGGAGGGGTCTCCCGTTAAACCCATATCTCCAGGATTCTCTGCAGACTTTTTGCAGGCAACTGTCAATGCCGTAAAGAGCACAAAAGCCATCAGCCATTGGGTGATGCTTCGAAATTGTGTTAATTCCATAAACCTATAAAACCTGCATCAGCAGTTATTTGTTCTTCCGTGATTATTTCCGGTTGAGAAAAAATTTCATACCCATATTCGCTATATCATCCATCACGCTGCCATCTCCGTCGGCGTCAAGGAATCGTTGCAATAATCCCATTTCTTTTTGCTGGTTGACCTGGGATTTGACACTACCGGAAAGAAGATCCCCTATATTTTCTGAACTCACAGCTTCTTGTTTCCGTGCCTTGCCCAGTGCTGCCAGTACCATCGGTGCCAGTGCAATCATCAGCTTGCCAATCTGCGCGGCATCGAGGCCGGTAGCTTTTCCAAGCATATCCTGTGTATTTGATTGCTTGTTTCCGAGGATATGCTCCAGGATACCGGCTCCGTTGAGCGTACTCGCATTAGCAGGCTGACGGTTTCCAAGCAGGAATCCGGCTACATCTTCAAGGATACTGCCATCATGGTCTCGGTCTATAGCAGAGACCAGGGCATTTGCGCCATCGGGAGTAGCGGCGTTTTTATTCAGGCCAGCCACCAGGGTAGAGATGATCCCTGAAGCCGCAGCCTCAGTCTGTTCGGTTGATGTTGCACCAATGTGCTGGCTTAGTTGTTGGATAAGGTTTTCATCAAGTTGGCCTTGCAGGAGTTCTATGACGTTCATAATTGTGTGGTATTTAAAGTTGAATTTAATCTTCGGAAACGAGACGGCCAGATCACAAAGTATCTGGACAGGGTAAGGTAGGTGAATAAAGGGAGGTGGCAAAATATTACAAAACTAAACTCCCTATCCCTGATCGAATGGTGATAGCCGTTGCAGGAGCATATTCTTGCAACGGCCAAATCGCCGCTGGATGGCGTTCTCGCCGCCAGCTATGAGAATTCCAAAGAGGATTCTCTATGGAATTTATGGTGGGTATCGCGGTGGTTGGCGGAGAGAACTCCATCCAACGGCCTGTGCTGATAGTTGGAAGGTTAGCTTTAGGAGAAACTCATCTGTATTCCAAATGGTTGCGATAAGATGGGGCAGGGGGTCAGGCAAGACCAATACAATATCGCTTCCGTTTTTACCCTTATTATTCTGCGACGCCAGAAATGACCCTTCCCCCCTTTTTTGGCTCGAAATTTGATATTAAATAAGTTTATAATCTGTTGTTTAGACCCAATATTTCCCCCCGATGGTGTATAAGGTGTTCATAATCAGTATTTTTTTAGTTTCCTGGACTGGTATCCATGCCCAGGACCAGACCGCCTATATCCGTAAATACCAGGATCTGGCCATAGCCGAAATGATGCGCACGGGTATTCCGGCCAGTATTAAGCTGGCGCAGGCTATCCTCGAATCAAATTGCGGTCAGAGTGAACTGGCCTGTAAAGCCAACAATCATTTCGGGATCAAGTGTGGAGGTAGCTGGAATGGAAAGGCGTTTCACAAGGAGGATGATGATTACTCAAATGGTAAACTGGTCAAATCATGTTTCCGTGAGTTTGATAGTGTCCGCGATAGTTATATCGCACACTCCGATTTCCTGGCGGATCCAGGCAAAACTGGCAGGTATGGTTCGTTGTTTCTTCTGGACCGTGCTGACTATAAAGGCTGGGCTAAAGGTCTTTCTAAGGCCGGCTATGCAACCGATCCCCAATATGCAAACCGGTTGATTGAAATAATCGAAAAGTACGAGCTCTTCCGATTCGATAACGAATATGAGCACATCCTCGCCTCGGATGCACCTCCATCGTCCTCAGCAGTTCAATTAGTCAAATACACGAACGATGTAAAATATACCCGGGCGCTTCAAGGAGACAATGCATTGAGTGTCGCCCGCCGGAATGGAATGTCTGTAAGCCAACTGATGCGCTACAATGAAAATATCGAACGTAAGGATCAGGCTCTGGAGGTTGGAGAAAGGGTATACCTCGAACCCAAGAAATCAAAAAACCACGGCAAGCAAAAATATCACGTCCTGAAAGAAGGAGAAGACCTGGCAGACATTTCATCGCTGTATGGTATCAAGCTCGAGTCACTGCTCAAGCGCAACGGACTCAAGAAAAATGAAGTGCCAGCGCCGAAGCAGAAGATCATGTTGAAGGGGAAAACTAAAACTGAATTGCGCACAGTAGACCCATATGAAGTGCCTGGCAAGAAAAAAACAACATCACAAAAGCCTTCTTCATCCTACGAAGTGAATGCAACACAAAAGGACACTGACCAGAGCATGGCTTCAGTTTCCACCTCACCCGGCACAGTCAGCAAGAACACAGCAGGCGTCAAGGAAAGTTTGGACAGCCTGCATACGGTGATGAAAGGAGATACCCTCTATGGGATAGCCAGAGCTTATGGTTTGTCTGTAGATGATCTTAAAAAGAAGAATAATTTGTCTGCGGATACTA
>DATHZY010000204.1:0-3368 GCA_035458325.1 Saprospiraceae bacterium
GCCAGGACCCATCGTGCTTTGGTGATGTCAATGCCTTTATCAATGTGAACCAGGTCATAGGAGGAACACCTCCTTACCTCTACAGCCTCAATAATGCGCCATTTACGGCCACCAATATTTATTCTAATCTTTCAGCAGGCAGCTATGATGTCGCTTTACAGGATGCCAGCGGTTGTAAATGGGATACCACGATTGTACTGGTAGAGCCATCCGCGATTACCATAGATGTTGGCCCGGACATTGAACTCGGACTTGGTGAAAGTGCCAATGTCGAAGCCATCATCCAGTTAGGTGGCAGTCCGATGGACACCTTGATCTGGTCTCCTCCGGGTATCATCGAATGCTATGATGCGCTTTGCCTTGAAGGGATCGTCCATGCTGCTAATTCAGGCACCTTGAGTGCGACGGTATATGATGAAAATGGCTGTAAGGAAACAGACAACCTGGTCATTACGGTAGATAAGGATCGCAAAATATACTTCGCCAATGTCTTCTCTCCGGATGGGGATGGCATTAACGATAGATTCTTTGTCCAGGGCAGTGAACAGCAGATCGTCTTGATTAAAAAACTAATGATCTTCACCCGATGGGGAGAGACCATTTTTGAGATGAACGATATATCTCCAAATGATCCTTCCAAAGGATGGGATGGCCGGTTCAGGGATGAAATGATGAATCCCGGGGTATATGCCTACTATGCAGAAGTTTCCTTCATCGACGGGATCGATTTGGTATACGTCGGTGATGTGACGATCGTCAGGTGATCCGTTTTATGTCGAGCCTATAATTCCTCGATGATGGAATGCCCCTTGGATTTATCCCCCGAGGTCCATTCCCAACTTTCATGCAACCGTATCTTGCCATTGGGCAATATTTCCGGTGTTGACTTGCATATGCCGGTCATCAGTTCGCCGAGGGTATTTACCTGATGGTATCGCATATCGATATTCCCATCCTGGTCCACGAGGCCCATGAGTTGTCCTTTAATAATTTTTCCACCGGAATAAGCTGCCATCAGGATATTGCCTTCCTGCCGGTAGAGGAAAATAGTTTCTCCGGAAGTTTCACCATTTTCTGAATTCTGGATTGGCCGGAATGTCTTGTTGTGATAGTTGATCATATTGACACGATTGTTGATCTGGTGGGCTATGTCAGGCCCCACCGTTGTATCAGAAATCAAATTTATGAAGTGTGAGGGTTACCTTCTTTTCCTTTTTAAAATATTCGGCTACGGCCACATACCCGGGCTTTCCGGGATACACAAAAATATCATCCGGCTTGGTGGCCAGGATAATTTTTGGATTGACAACCTGGCCGTCCCTGTCCAGTGCGATGGCTCCGACAATCGTCTTTTCATCACCCTTCACCGTATTATCCAGATTGGTATAGACGCCTGCAAACATCGTATGATCTTTATTCTGGCTCGTGAACTTATATCCAAAGTGACCTAGCTTCATCAGGTTATAACCCAGGTTGTAGTACTGGAATGCGACTAAAGCGGCCCTTGATCCGAACTCCGGGATGTCCTTTTGAAAAACATACGGCGTTGGCTTTGCCTGGGCCGTGTCAAAGTCAAGCGCGACCATGTTGCGCACTAATTTGGATTTGTCAGAATACATCTCACCGATCATGTAGAACCGGTCACCGGATTTCACCAGGTTATGGACCCACAGGCAGGCATCTTCATTGTATTCTGCCTCCCTGATCTTCCCGAGCAAGGATTGCATATCACGTCCGCCGTCGTTGATATATTCGTATTTCAATTTTCCAGCAGCATCATAGACCTGGAGATACAGACCTGCTTTCTCGCCACCCCATTGCTCATTGCTGAGCACCCCTACCTTACCGCCGGGGAAGTAAGCGCCATATACACTGACTTCATCCGGATTCAATACAACACCGTGAAGGCGCAGGCCATTTCCGGCAGTGGCGTTGATGTCAAACAAGGCAGCACCACTCTGGACATCATAGACCCGCTGGAAATCCCTGGTCCGCGTTTTTGCGTCACTGCCATGCAGGGCAGCGAGCGTTACACCAACCACTAAAAACTGATCATTGGCCTTGATTACATTCATGACCTCGCGGACTTTACCGGCCGTCGTCCCTGTATAAAATTCAGGATCTACTTTCCAGACCACATCCCCTGCGTTATCAAACATCTCCAGATAGGAATCCCAACCATATTGCATGCCTTGCCTTATAAAACCTTTATAGGGCACAGGCGCCAACGTCTGGAGGGCTTCACTGGCTGATTGATATGGATCCTTATAGTCAATCCGCTTTTCACCTGCCAGTGCACCTTCTGTATCGTATATGGCATAGACGACATACTTCATCGCCTGGAAAACCATGCAAAAATGACTGCCATTAAAAACGATTTGCTTCATGGGCATCGTCGAAGAAATCAACTTATCCTTGGTGATTTTAAAATTGATATCCATCACGACCAGGTTGTATACATACTCCGACCTGGCATAGCCGAGCGAGGTGCAGGCAAAATAACCCAGCAGGTCATTTTCGATCATCATGGGGGTAATACTGGTGATCGTGATACCCTTGTCCCGGGGAAATGAAATGTTTTGGGCTAGCCCCGACAGGGCGAGATAAAACATACTTACGATCAACAAAATACCTTTCTTCACGACAATCACCTGTTTAAGTCTATCCATGATTAAACCCGAAAGATACTTCCTTTATTTCCTGCCGGAAGGGGACGGGGATATTGTCTTGTCCCTCAGGAGACGGGTAAAATATTCGTCTTCGTACTGTTGTGTATACCGATTGACAATCTCTTCTGTGATCAGGTCCTTGTGGTCATTGAGTACCTCGAGGAATCCGACATACGCATGATCCGGAACCAAAGCCAGTTTTTCCCGGAGACAATAAGAGGCAAGTTTGTATAAAGTCGCAGAATTCATGTTGTGCAAAAAGGTGAGCATCTGGTTGTAGCCGGATGGATAATTCATATCAGCAAATTCGACATACTCCAGGAATTCATTTCGTGAAAAGGCAGCCGCGAGTTCCAGTAATGCATGAGCAGTCACTGCCTTCAGGTAAACATTCTCCGGATAGAGGGATTGTAGCTGCAGGCTTATGTACAAGGCCATCACATAATCCTTAGACATAAGTAGTCCTTCGAGGCTTTCAAACTGGAAAACATCCTTTAGCTTCTCCATCACGATTGCTTCATCCGTAACATCGATAGCCTGGTCACTGTCCGTAATGGAAAGTTCTTCGATCCGTTGAATCCGAACATCACAATCCGGATGTGATTTGAGTGAATCCGGGATCACAAACAGCAAGGTATCCCTTTCCCATTGCAGTGCGGAATTTTCTGTGTCCAGCCAATAGGATTTAAAGGGATATTC
>DATHZY010000205.1:0-2631 GCA_035458325.1 Saprospiraceae bacterium
CTTGTCCTGTTTCAGCAGAATTGCAAGGTTGGCAGCGGATAGGAGTGAGGTATTCTGCTCACAATCAGCGCCTTAAAATATCAATTTCAGTTTCGGCCGATAAATGCCTGCACGCCAATATTAAAACCAAAGCGGGTATAATCAGCCAGCAAGCCATCTTCATCTGCACTATAGATACTATATAGGAGGGAAGGTTCGATAGCCACTGAGTTATTGAGAAACCAGGAATAGCCTATCCCAAAATTTAGGGTAGTACTTCCTTCATCGGAGAGCAAGGAGAAGAAATCCATTCCGGTTGATCCAAAGTCAATGCCAGCCTGGGCGTACAAGGAATTGACAAAATAGTAGCGGGCCCACGGGCCGAAACCAAACTGGCTTTCTGAATCACCATCGTAGGAATAGCTCAGGAGGCTTAGCCTGGCTCCGATGGCGAGATCGTTGATGACATAGTAACCAACATTAGGAGACAGATTAAACCAGGTTTCGGAATTCTCATCACCATCCGTCTTGATACTGTTAAATCCAAGGGTACCACCGACCATCCAGGCTCCTGAATTGACGGTTTGGGCAGAAACCATCCTGTTTAGTGATACCAGAACGATCAAGGTGAGGATACTTTTTGTAAAAAATTTCATGTGGAAAGAGTTTAATGGTTATAGAATAGAACAATGATAAAAAATATTCTACATATTATTAAAATTTGAATATTATACTTTTTTAACTCATGCATTATTGGTTTTCAGGCGGTTACCTCATTGTTATCAGGCTTGTTAAATCAGCGGGTTGGAATAAAATAAAAAAGACCACCCTGGGGTGGTCTTTTTTATCGATCAGTAGGATCAGCAAAACTATTCGCATTCAAGCCCTTCAACATCATCAGCACCAGTTGCTGACCAATCACCGGTGATCACATCCCCTTGGTTGGAGGAGCTCCACGTAATGGTGATAGTGATAGGGACACAAGCCTCAACACTACCTTCTATAGTAATGATTCGGTTTGAACTATTGCCAGGAGTCCTTTGCTTCACATCCAGATCTGCACCATCCACGGTCACCACCGCATCTTCTAAGGTGCCATTAGTCAGTCCACCTTGAATCTTAATATGGTTATAATCCTGATCAGGTGTGTAGGTGAAGACTACTTCACGTACAGAGTCGCATGAAATGGCTTCCCCGGTAAAGGAAATCTCACATGACGTTGAATCATCTTCCATTTCTGTTGAATCATCTTCCATCCCCGTGGTATCTCCTTCAACGATGAGTAAATCTGCGGACTCCATCCATCCGGTGCTTTCAAAATCACATGACTTTGGGTTTCCGGTGCGGGTATATTTTCCCCTAACCCTATACTCACCAGGTGCATCCGGGATAAATAGTAAGGTAGCTATTCCACTATCTGGTGTGACAGGCTTACCACCATTTGACCAACCGTTACCATCTGGTCCGCTGACCTGAATCATAGCCAGACCGCAATCTGCATCGTTTTCGAGATCAAAGGTGATTACGATTGAATCGCCAACCATGGCCGGGTTGATACTGTAGGTGAAGTTATGCGAGTCCCTGGTTGACAATAAACCTTCGGAATTGGACAAGTTGTCGTCTTTCTGGCATGCAGTGAAAAAAGCGGCAATCACAAAGAGTGAAAAAACAGCAACTAAATTGAAATGGCTTCTCATGATAAAATGAATTTAATAGTTAAGAAATATCATCCAACGGGGGGACGAGCATCTTATAAAGGAGGGGAGGTAGTAAGGGAGAGATTGTAAAAATATAGATATGAACGGGGTTATGGATGCGTCTATTCTCGACAATATTATATAATAAAATATTATAATATGTATACTACTAACCAAAAACGATCTCCGAATTCCCTGTGCTTGTTTTTCAGGGAATACCCTCAAAGAATTGCCCGGTAATCCAAGACAACACAGACGTGGCAATGTTGCTGCCTTTGATCAGTCCATCTTGTTACCGCAGTGGGATATCGTGCCATGCATTATGAGCATGATCGGACCAGTGGAAGAAACACTTATAATACGGCGCTTGGATATAAAGCGATGCATGGAAGCGATGAGGGAGTTTGGTTGGTAGTAGCTAAATTTTTACGCCGAAATATGTGCAGTATTTATGGCGATTATTGGTCGCATAACGACCTTATTTAAATATTGTGGTGAGTAAGCTTCCTCTTCTCCGCTCTTACCGGGAGCATATAGTGGTTCCATGCGCCAGGCAGAAGAGATAATGCTGTAAAAAAATGTGATGGTATAAGCAGGGGTGATACAAATCGATTTTTAAGTCAATGAAATTTATGAAGTACGATTTTTTTTACTGTGCAGATTCCAGTAGATAGGTCACTACACTTCAATAAATATAATCCATCGGCCAAAAAGGACAAATCAATTTTCCCAACGGTATTTTCACTAAGCAGCAGTTTACCTGTCAAATCAAATATATCTGCTTTAAGCAGATGATTTTCTCTGGAGCTTACATATAAGATGCCCGATGTTGGACTAGGAAAAACGTTTAATGAAAGTGTATTTAAACCAAATGTGGATGTTATTAAATCGCCCCCATCACAATCTTCATCAATTCCATTGCCTGGTATTTCAGTGGCACCAGGGAAAATATTTG
>DATHZY010000206.1:0-2713 GCA_035458325.1 Saprospiraceae bacterium
GTTCACCTCCTGTGCAGACCACGTACTTGCTATTTTTTCCTGTAGGCCATAGCTTATTAATCGTATCAGCAAGTTCTTCTGCTGTATATTTCCCACCCAGCGTTCCATCCATGCCAATAAAATCCGTATCACAAAACGAGCATATCGCTTCAGATCGGTCTTCTTCCCTTCCACTCCAGAGATTACATCCGGTAAATCGGAGAAACACAGCAGGACGTCCGGCATGCGCGCCTTCTCCCTGCAGGGTGTAATAGATTTCCTTGACTTTGTATCCGGCCATGAGATCAGGAGGTAAGTATGGCAGTGGCTTCTATTTCCACCAGATACTCTGGGGAAATTAAATTAGATACTTCAATCATTGTAGTTGCAGGTCTGATTTCACTAAATATTTCTCCATGTGCCTTGCCTATTTCTTCCCACTGTCGGATGTCTGTAACATAGATTCTTGTCCTGATGACATCATGGAGGTTCCCTCCAAGAGTTTGGATTGCGTTTGCGATGATTTCCAGACTTCGTTTTGTCTGAACGTAAGGATCCCCTGGTCCCATTGGATTTCCATCAGCATCCACTGCGCAGGTCCCGGAGACCTCGATGACGTTGCCTATCCGCACAGCCCGGGAATAACCTACAATAGGTTCCCATCGTGCGCCGGAACTAAAATTTTTTCGTGATGTCATCGGTTAATGGCTGAAGGTGTATATGCGAAACATGATAATCTGTGAATTGGATGAGATAATCCTCATGACTTTAACTACTGAGGGGGAATAGTTTTCAGATAAAAACATTGGCAATCTTAAATACCCATAACGCAATGATCATCGTTCCGTCAACCAGGCCGCCAAAGAAATAATCATCAGATGTCACATAGCTGTAATTTATCATCGGCAGCACCGATATACTGGTCAAGGCCATTCCAATCACATAGGGTTGATTGAAATAATGAAATGAAGATATCAGACTGAGGAATATCACCAGGCCGCACAAGATTCGTGCGATTCGCCTGGTTCGTTTATTTCCCAGTTTTTCAGGGATGGTGAGCAATCCAAGTGATTTATCCATATACAAATCCCGGATCTCAAATGGAATCGTAATGAGGACAATAAACAGTAATCGTTCGAGTCCATGTATTACCGTCATCTGAACCGAAGCTTCTGTAAAATACCACAGCGGAACCACAGCGGTCAGCCATGCCCATGACCAGCCTATCATAACAATCTTTCCCCACCCAAGATCACGTAATCTGCGTCCACCTGACAAGATTGGAATGACATACGTAAAGGCAATGATTCCGCCAGGCAATAACCATAGAATAAACGAAATGCTGAACAATGGAATCAATAGCCATAAGGTAAGGATTATCCACAAAGCGGAATAGACCCTGATATGGAATTGATACTTTCGAATGACGGTAAACCGGTCAGAATTTTTAACGTGAGCCGATTTGTGAAGACCGATGACCCTATGGATTGTATATAAAGCTGCTGTGGCTGACCCAATGAGTAGGATGTATTGTAGATTTTCTTCAACCCTGCCATTGAGTTCGAAGGTCAATGCAGTGATACAGGATGCACAAAGACCTATGAAGGTACCTCCATAGATCAGGAGATTAATGATATCTTTTAGAAATCTACCGATCAAAGTATTTGAAATTATGCCCTGATTTGATTTGCTGGAGTGATGCAGCGATCAAGTTAATCAAATGGCTGATGTCTTCAAAGTGCGCCATTTCTACCGTCGTGTGCATATACCTTAACGGAATGGATATCAGCGCCGAGGGAATACCTCCATTTGCGTATGCAAATGCATCCGTGTCCGTGCCTGTGCTTCTGGAAGATGCTACTCTTTGAAATGGAATCTGATTGACCTGGGCCGCTTCTTCAATAAGTTGCAAAAGCTTCCGGTGAACAGAAGGAGCATAGGTCAAGGCTGGACCCAGCCCCAGTCTGACATCACCTTCCTGCTTTGCATCAATCAAAGGTGTGCTTGTGTCATGCGTGACATCTGTAACGATGGCGACGTCAGGCCGGATGGTCTGCGCGATCATCGTGGCGCCATGTAAGCCTACTTCCTCCTGGACTGAATTGACCACATAGAGTGAGTAGGGGAGTTTGATTTTTTCTTCAGATAATTTTCGGGCCACTTCCGCAATGCAATATCCACCTAGCCGGTTGTCCAGTGCCCTGCCGATAAAACACTTTTTATTGATTTCCTCATACCCATCATCATAGGTGATGACACATCCCACATGAATACCAAGTTCTTCTACTTCCTTTTTATCCTTAGCGCCTACATCGATAAAAATATTTTCAAGCGTCGGAGCCAGGTTGGCGTCTTTCCCTTTACGTACGTGGATTGCAGGCCACCCGAAGACTCCCCGGACGATTCCCTTTGGGGTATGGATATTGACCCTCCTGCTGGCCGCAATGGTCTGGTCTGAACCGCCATTGCGGATCACATGGATATTTCCCTTGTCGGAGATATAATTGACATACCAGGAGATTTCATCCGCGTGGCTTTCAATGACCACTTTATATTTCTTGCCTGGATTGATGATACCGTAGGCTGTCCCATACACATCTGTATGCCACTCATGGACGTAGGGAGAAATATAATCAAGCCACAATTCCTGTCCTTTGGTTTCATGTCCGGTAGGGCTTGCATTGCCCAGGTACTCCTTTAGAAATTTTTTAGATTTTTTATCAATCACGGTTCA
>DATHZY010000207.1:0-2753 GCA_035458325.1 Saprospiraceae bacterium
CAAACTACTGGATGCAAGTGGAGCAGGCGAAACAGTAATCTACCCAACCATAAAATCAGGAGCTCAATATTTTGTGATTGATGGATTCCTTCACAATGGCAATCAACCATTACTGTATTCCTCGGATGGCCTATCCCGCATGGTGGCTGAGATCAATGGGAATAACCAGGTGCATTTTTTGTGGCCGGAAGTTTCGCAGGAAATGAGTTTGCGCCTGACCAATCCATTGACTTCAATTCATACTATTTCAACACTGACGGAAAAAGTATTTACGGATTACACTGACGACAATACTGAATATGTCATCATCACGCATCCGGACCTTATGCAGATCGGTACAGAGAGCGAGTATGTCCAATACCGGACCTCGGTTGCCGGTGGTGCCTATCGTGCGAAGGCGTATTCCATCCTGGAGCTCTATGATGAATTCGGTTATGGTATTGATAAGCATCCGCAGGCAATCCGCAATTTTGTTGAGTTTATACAGCGGAAATGGCCATCTGCCAAAATGATCTTTATTGTCGGCAGAGGTATTGAATACAACCGTTCCCGCTATGCTAATGGTAGCTGGGAAACCGCATTTTTTGTACCTACATTTGGCCGGCCAGGAAGTGACAATCTACTTGCTGCTACGCTGTGGGATCTCGTGCCGCGATATCCGATCGGTAGACTGGCGATCACCAAATCGCAGGACATCGCTCATTATCTGGAGAAGGTCAGGGAACATGACTTATCCCGCTATACCAGCCAGGTGCTTGCTGAAAAAAAATGGATTAAGAATGTGATGCACCTCGGCGGTGGTAAAACGACATCAGAGCAAGATGATTTTGAACATACCCTTGGCATCCTTGGTGAAATCCTTTCCACTTCAGATTATGGGGCCAACTTAAGTTTTTTCCAAAAAAATTCAACGGACGAAATCGGGGAAACGGAATCCGCACAAATCCTCAAACTATTGAATGAAGGGTGTGGCATCATCAATTACCTGGGGCATTCTGCCACGAGTACATTTGAATTTAATATCAATGATCCGGCAGAATGGAATAACAAAGGCCGCTATCCGATCTTCAGCGCGATGGGTTGTAGTGCCGGTCAGATTCATAGCCCTTCATTAAGTCTCAGCGATAACTATACGCACATCAAGGATGAAGGGGCTATTGCTTTTATCTCTGGTTCAGGATCACAGTTTGCCAACGCACTGACAGCATGGGCGCGGCCGTGGTACAATTATTTTGGAAACCTGGATTATGGTACTACACTCGGTGAGTCTATATTATTTGGCCTTAAGGCATTACGGAATTTTATAAACCTGGATGTTGAGGGTTCAAATTCCTATCGCTATCTGCTCGAGCAACAAACTTTCCAGGGAGATCCTGCTTTACAAATGCATCCATTCCCGGGACCTGATTACGTTGTTGATCGCAATTCTGTTTCTATCACTCCTGAAGTCCTCAATACCAAGCTGGACTCTTTTGATTTGAGTTTTGCGGTAGCCAACATCGGAAGAAATCTGCGCCAAAAAGTGAATTACCGGATCCATATCCTGTTACCAGACGGGCAGCGTCTATTAGTAAAGAATGATACCGTAGCCGCTGAGGTTTTTAATTCTATTGTGACTGCCCGTATCCCTTTAGAGACAGGTGGAAAATCCGGCTCCTTCAGGTTGCTGGTCAGCATTGATCCGGATAATATCGTCGAGGAACTACCTGCTCCAGCAGCTGAGTCCAATAATGAACTTATCGACAACCTTGGAATTGAAGGCATTGAATTTTTTGTGGTAGACAATCTCATTACGGCCGTATATCCGCCTGATTTCAGCATTGTCAATCAGGCTATTCCTGAGCTGGTCGCAACCGGCAGCAATGCATTCAGCAAGTCAGTAGACATCGCTTTTGAAATAGATACTACAGCCCTGTTTAATAGCCCCGCGCTTGTCCGGGATAAATTTGTTGACCACTCTTCAACCCTTATCTGGTCACCACCGATCCAATGGATCCCTGACCAGGTATACTACTGGAGAGTGAGTACCGATAGTATTTCTCCCGAGCAAGGATATCTCTGGAGTAAAAAATCATTCCTGTACAAGCCCGGCAGCGCCCCCGGCTGGAACCAATCTCATTTTCATCAATTCACTGACAATGACCTGGATGATCTCCTGGCGGATAGTTTAAAACACACGTTTACGTTTGGATCCTCTTCGCGCAATTTTAGTATCCTCAACCGCTTCCATGATGTGCCGCAGGGATTAATACCCAGGGTCACAGAAGATGGAGTGATCAAGGCAGAGTTCTTTACAGGCTTTCGAAACCGCAATGTGCAGGCCTTTGTTGTCGCTATTGATTCGGTTACGGGGGATTATATCCGCAATCCAAACCCCGGCCTGTACGGATCGGCAAATCATCTTTCTTTCGCTGCCAAAGTCTTTCCCTACAGGACTGACCTTCCTGAGAGTCGTCAGGCCCTGATAAATTTTGTGGAAAATGTGATTCCTTCCGGATACTATGTATTCTTTTATACCTATCAGCAAACTGCCTATCCGGATTATTTCCCCGAACAATGGGAGGCTGACGAAGCAGTCTATGGTAAGAGTATTTTTTCGATGATCGAAAACCAATACCCTTCATCAGCCATCAGGACATTGGCGATGACCGGCAGCAAACCCTATATCGTTTTCTTCCAGAAAGACCGGGGAGGCATCCAGGAGTTGATTGCAGCCGATACAACAGAAGCTGTCTCCATGAGTCTTGATATCA
>DATHZY010000208.1:0-3440 GCA_035458325.1 Saprospiraceae bacterium
CGTTCATAAATCTGAAACCGGGAACACCTTTGGTACGAAATGTACCTTTGGTCCATATGTCATCGATAGTGATCTGCCTTTGTGTCACTCCAGGAGACAAGGGTAGAATAATAAAGCTGACCAACAAGAGGGAATACAACCAGGAACGATTCATGCGTATGATTTTTTTGAATATGATGGTTAAAGGTCGTGAATTGAATTAGCAGGGCCAAGCAAAACGAGAGTAGATGGTCTATGAATCATCAGGATATATCGAATACTTGCAGTATGATCTTTAGAAAAGTAATTCAGCAGGGCTCATCCTTCTCCTGGTGATAGAATTGAACTCCCTAGGTCCCTAATGGCGTGCGCACGCCTGCTTGCATGGAGACCGAAAGAAGGTGTTTACCATTGTGATTGCTAAATCTCAGGTTGGGTATCTGGTATTGATATGCCGCCTGCAGGAAAATGGTTTTGCGCTCGGCCAGCCGGTATTCCAGCCCGGCACCGAGATTGGCGGATATGTAGCTTGTGTTCCTGAAGGGTGCCTTTTCCCGGAAATCATCGCTGACCCGTTTCGTCTCCCTGATGGTTCTGGCCAGGGAAGGATTGTTGTTTGGATTTTCACCTTCCGGGAGCGAAGGGAAATTATAATTCACCAGAACATCTATATCAGATTGGGCGATAATGTGGAGACCAAATCCGGCAAGGGCATAGGCTTTTAGGCGCCCTTTGGGTTCGAAGCGATACCGGAGCTGAAGCGGCACAGAAATCAATTGCATGCGCATGGCATCAAATTCAACATTGCTGTGGTCAGCGGTTGTTCCGACTGTTAATTCACGTCCCGGACTAAAGCTCTTTGCATTATAGACAGCACCGGTTTCGACTGCCCAGCGGGCGTGTGCGAGTGCCAGGGTAAAACCTGCCCCATATCCAGGGCTGGTCAAACCTTGTAGTGGGAATATGACCTGCTTCCCATTGTTATATAACCTGTCTTCCGGCATCTTTAACTGATTGTAGTCAAGTTGTGCCAACATGCCGAACTCCAGGAAAGTTTTTTCTATCGGTTTTACAAAAACCGGATCAGGAACCGATGAAGTATTAGGATAGGTCAGGTTGCTTGTGCGGAGGGCAAGGGATTCAGTAACGTAGGCTTCTGTAGAGGAAGTGATGTTGCTTTTTTCCGAATCGATGATGCCATTTTGGTTTTCTGCTGCAATAAATAGAGGTTGAAGGTCTGATGGGTGCAATTCACCTTGCGCAATAGCATCTGGCATCGGGGGCAATTCCGCTGACTCTTCTTCTGTGATTTCAGGGAATGAATTAATGTCCATGGCCGTCACATGCATAGCAGACCTGTCAGCTGGAAGCGGTTGATTTTCATCGCGATTGGAATGGGGATTCCGGCTGTTTTCATGTGTTTCTGACTTCTCCCGATGTTCAGGATCCGGTTGAACTATGACGTTTGACGAAGCCGCAGAATGACTTTTTAAGTCAATTGGTTCATTGTTTCCGATGTGCATGTCTTGATTGGCGGCCATTTCCTGAGAATCATCTTGCTGACTTGCATCAGCAGGTGGTGTCAGCATTGGCCATTTTCCCAAATGGTCCAGATGGAGGATGGTGAGCAGGAAAAGAACTATAGCCGCGGTCTCAAAAAGCTTGAGGGTGATCAGTTTTGCCCGAAGCAGTTTATGCGCTGCGAACCGTTGCTGGAAGTGAGGCCAGGAATGTGGATCCTTTGGCGGTTGAAATTCGCTAATCCTGGTGCGGACCTGATCGTCAAAGTCTGTTTCGGAGGCGTTGAGGGAAGCTTCAATGCGATCCCAACCTATGACGGGGTCAGATGGGGAATAAGCGGAAAGTTTGTCTTTGAGCAATTCATCCTGGAGTTTTTCGGCACTTTCTGCTGAGTCTGAGTTGCTGTCAAGTTGATGCTCAAATTCCTCCCAGTGGGAAGGTTCGCCTTCTGACCTGAAATCACCTAATAAATCCCGCAAATGGTTGTCCCATTCCTTATTTCCCATATTTTCCTAGTCTTACAGTCAGCAGATCCTTGAGTTTGGACCTGGCTTTCACAAGGTTAGATCGGCTTGTACTCTCAGTGATTTCGAGAATGTCAGCGATTTCCCGGTGAGAAAACCCCTCCACGACGTAAAGATTAAATACAGAACGATAAGCGGGGGATAACTGCTGTATGCACTTGATAATTTCCTGGACGGTCAGTTTGCTGATCGCATCGGGTTCGCTGGTCTGGACGTCAAAAGCCGTCTCCAGATCATCCGTACGCCGGCGGGATTGCATCCTGTAATAATCAATGGCGGTATTGATGACAATCCGGCGCATCCAGGCAATCAGGGAGGTTCCGGGTTGGTACTTGTGCATGTTGTTGAGAATCTTGATAAACCCCTCGTGGAGGATGTCCATGGCATCGTCCTGGTTGCTGGAGTATCGGTGGCAGACGCCCAGGAGCAGGGAATAGTTCTCTTCATAGAGCTGCTTCTGGGCCCACCGCTCCTTGGCGATACAGGCCTCAATGAAGTCCTTTTCCTGGTTCAGGCTGATCGAAATATTCATACCGAGAGGAAATATAGGTAAAATCCGGAAATGGTAGAGCCCATAAATCGTCGAATGTCTGGTATTCAACATTCGGAAGCCAGGGTTCAACTATCGTAATCGGCAAATGATAAATCTCTTTTTACCTTTCGGATATGGAAAAAACAATGGAGCAGCTGCAATATCCGGTTGGCAAGTTTACATTGCCTGCGGAAGTGTCAAGGGAGGAAATTAAAACGGCCATAGAGCGAATTTCCGTTTTCCCGACAAGGATCCTTGACGTGGTCAGGCAACTCTCACCTGCGCAGCTCGATACGCCCTATCGACCAGGTGGATGGACGGTAAGGCAGGTTGTGCACCACTGCGCGGATAGCCACATGAATGCTTTTATTCGTTTCAAGCTGGCACTCACAGAAGATGCACCCGTCATCAAACCCTATGATCAGACTACATGGGCTGAGCAGGCGGATTATAAAATGGGCCCCGAAATCTCATTGATCTTGCTCGGCAGTATCCATAAGAGATGGGTCACGCTGATGGAGGCAATGAGCGAATCAGATTGGGATAAAACCTTTATTCATCCAGAGTATAATCGTGTCCAAAGACTGAAGCAAACGGTGATGTTGTATGCATGGCATGGAGAGCATCATCTCGGGCATGTTTTAAATGTAAAGTAACGGGCGGAATGGCTGAAGGGCAGAACGGCTGAAGAGGCAGTGAGCAGTAAGCGGTAAGCGGTAAGCAGTAAGCAGTAAGCAGTATTCAGTAAGCAGTATTCAGTAAGCAGTAAGCAGTAAGCAGTAAGCAGTGAGCAGTGAGCAGTGAGCAGTGAGCAGTGAGCAGTGAGCAGTGAGCAGTGAGCAGTGATAATTTGAATTGATAAAATTAGTGATAATGACTTTAAT
>DATHZY010000209.1:0-2324 GCA_035458325.1 Saprospiraceae bacterium
GTAGCGATCATCACGCGGTCATGATCCGCGGGATCAAAAATAGCCCAGCGAACAGGCATATCAGGTAAATCGCCTTCGATGGAAACCCATTCTGTTCCACCATCTAAGGTGAGCCATACATTCTTCAGATTGGATCCGAAATTGAATAAACTGGCGAGGATATGATTTGGGTTTTGTTTGTCCAGGTACACACATGAAACACTGGCTCCACCGGGCAGGATACCAACTACGGTGCCAGTCACAGGATTCCCCTGATGGGCATTATCTACCCTGATGATCCGGCCTCCCTGGCCTCCAAAATAAACTCTGTTTGGAGTGTTAGGATCCGCCTTTACTGCGCTCACGCTTAATCCTTGTGAAGAGATATCCACTTCTTCCGAAAAACCTGTATTGATATTCCATCTGAAAAAATCCGCGCCATTGACCTGGCCATAGAGGATATTAGCTTCGTCATCGTATCCTGAACGATTGATAAATTCTCCGTTTATATCCGCACCAAAACCGAAGTCACCTCCTCCATCTGTAGACAATCCATAATTACCATTTTGTGAAGACACGATCTGGATATTCGGTTCATTTTGATCTATAAAACAAAAGACACCATCCCCTCCCCAAACATTGATGGCGGGAGATGTTCCTGCGTCTGATATCTGCAATGAACCATTATCTTGCGTACCCCCAAGCAAATAGGGTGATCCCACCTCAGGATGAATCGCGCCACAGTAGAATTGCGTAGTCACATATCCTTCGTTTTTATCAAAGATTGACTGGCCGCCATTATTACTCAACCAGATTCCTCCGTCGTTGCCAAACAATACGCGCCCCTGCATCTGAGGATCAAAAGTTATGTTATGCTGATCGACGTGCATGTTGCCCGGGAGTGGTGCCCAACTGACACCCTGTAAGAAACTTTCAAAGGCTGGGACACCTCCTGCAATGATATGACCGCAATTGAAAGGGTCCACGGCAATGTCAAGATCGTACCATGCTTGTCCATTCGTAAAATCCTGTCCGGGTATTACACCCGGGGCAGAGCGGGATGTCCATGTCTCACCTCCATTATTGGAGACGTAAGTATTCGATGCGGCACCGCCAACAGAGCCGAGGACATACATAACCTCAGGATCTGACGAACATACAGCAAGTTCGACACGGATTAAGTTATTTGGAAATCCTGGTTTGGATGTACCAATATTCGTCCAGTCACCCCGGTTACCTGTAGTTGACTTGAATACAGAATTGGCGTTGGAAGCATAAAATGTCTGGTTAGCTGCAATGTATACAAAATCAAAAAAGTTGTTGTTGCTCGCACCGGACAGGGAAGTGCCCAGCACTTTCTCCCATGATTCACCTCCGTCTTTACTTCTGAACAATCCACCAATAGCCGTTCCTGCATAAATATCCCCATTGGTATGGACGTAGACTTCGTGAACGTCTTGAAAATTACTATTCCGGGTTGAAGCCAACCAGGTCCAGGTTTCACCATCATCAGTAGATTTAAAAATACCTGCTCCTGTGACAGCGTCTAAATTTGGAAACCCTTCACCGGTGCCTACGTAGATCACATCGTGGTTGTTCGGATCCTGTGCGATGCTACCGATGGCCAGATTATCGACCTGAAGCGTTAGTTTTCTCCATTGGGGATCCTGCAGGGTAATATCTTCTGTACGCCATACTCCACCGGATACACTTCCTACCCAAACACGGTTTCGGCTGGGATCAGAAGCATCGATCATGATGGCCCTCGTACGGCCTCCGATATTGTTGGGTCCTCTTTCACGCCAGATAGAATTCGCCAGACTCGTGCCTCCTCTCCGGTTTCCGGAAGGATTTTCAGCGCGCTTTTGTCCTTCACCAATGGCCCGGAATAGCTTGTCATACGGAATGTAGCCAAGATCAATGTCGCGGGAGGTAAAGAGCATATCCTCGATAGCACCTTCTATACGTTCACCTTTTGAAAGCTTCTTGAACTTTCGCCCGGAGTCACCATCAAGAAAGAGGAGGGAAAAGATAATAGCTATGGCTATGACAGGAATGAGGTAATAGAGCTTTCGCATTCGCAGGTTCTTAGATTAAATAAGCACTAAATAACAAAAGAGCCTTTTCAAGGTTGTGATCTGTTTAAATTTCACAACACTTGAATGACCCAAAAATGTGCAACATTTCAACTGGTTCACCATCTGAAGTTACCCCGGATACTAAACCTCTAAACATTGCAAAACAAACAGGGGAAATCATAAAGTTCCTTTTTCAAAAAACTGGTCAAAGATGAATTGATGTGCCAAAAATTGAAAAGCAATATGGCTATGGTCTTTAAACTGTAA
>DATHZY010000210.1:0-4452 GCA_035458325.1 Saprospiraceae bacterium
CCAATTGGCGAATACCCTGCCGCAATGGTATGAATAATATTATGGATTGCGTCTTCCACCAAACATCCATCGTGCGGTGAACGCAGCATTGATAGGGCTGAAGTAGCTATCATTGATGAATATCCAGGTTGGTAGCCAATCGAGCTGAACACCTATCCGCCCGATGCGCCAGTCAAATCCAAGGATACCACTGAGGCCCAGCAGGAAATCATCCCCGAAGACCATGGTCTCACCGACACCCAGTAAGGCGCCTAATTTTCCATCTTCCGTAAAGGCACCAAATTTTTCTCCCAGAATGGTTAGTGAAGGGCCTTCCACATTTTCATCAAAGTTGTAAGCTGTTATTATTTCAAAGTGCGTACTGCCTGTCTTCGAATAACTCTTTAAACTCACCCCGGATGCGCCACCAAAACGCGCGCCTACACTCCATTGAGCGGAAAGCGTTCCTGAGGTAAAGAATGCAATACAGACCAGCAAGATTTTGTATTTCATAGTATTAGGATTTCGGGTGCGAATTTACTGTTTTTAATCTTGATGAATGCAGGGAGAGGTGGTTGATAAAAAGACAATGCAAAATACCTTTCACAGCGTTCATCGGAGATATGGCAATAAGGCTAAGATGCAGTATGGTAGAGATCACCTGCATATCCTATTCATCACTGGAGGTAGGTAATTATGAGGACTTTAGCGCATGGAGGACGCAAAACAGAAACTATGTCCTTTTAAGAGATTCAATTTTGTGATGGAGGGCACTGCTGACTTTTTTCTTCACAATTGCCAGTATGATAAGGGCTATGGCGGATATTAAAACCTGGGTGCCAAGGAGCACACTAATACCAAATGCCGCAGTACCCAGATCGGTCATCACCATGACTGCCGCAATCAGGGAAAGGGCGCCTGTGAGGATTACGATCCAGCCAAGTGAATTTTCGCTTTTGATCACCCAGCCAGCTGCTAGAAAGCGAAGGGTGCCTGCCAGCATCCAAAGGCCAAAAACAAGCGTAATGGCTTTCATGGTCACCAGGATATTGGTCAGTAACAAGAATCCGAATACCATAGCTACCAGACTCCATAGGATCAGGAATCCTTTAGGTTCCGATTTATCATTACCGAAGGAACTGAAAAATCCAATCACACCACTGATCATCACCAGCAATCCCAGCCATATGGATAAACTGGTCAGCACTGTCGCCGGGTTACGGAATATATAAAAGCTGAGAAGGAGCATAACCATACCCTGCAGCAAGACAACCCACCATTTTCTAACTAAGAGTTTAAGCATAACACCTGGAATTTAATGTTTTATATGTCATATAGTTTCCGGAGACCAGAAGTTGTGCTTTTCGAGAATTCGTTCCATGCTTAATCAATAGAACAAAGAATCTTATGCGCTTTTGCTTGTCCGTATGAAAGGGTAAATTAACTGGAATCGGCGAAAATCCATTGTAGTATTTTTGCTACAATCGAGTGAAAGAGGGAACACATGAAGTGGATCCTTGTCCCTGTAAATCTTGAAGGGATATTGCAAGTAGTCTAGCCACTTCGTTTGATGTAATAGCTCTATTTTTCTACAAATGCCTTCAACCCTGTTCCGATGATTTCAGTCCAGCCCTGAACAAAGTTTTGTTTTGCAAAATCCGGATTACTGGCTGGGAAGGTTTCCAATCCGGCGTGTATTAATGTAATCCGCGTGAACTGTCCTTGCGGCGTCAATTCAAAAGTGACGAAGGAGATGCCTTTGTATCCTTCGTAGCGCCAACTGTAGGTGAGCGTTTTACCCGGGATCACTTCTGTGATCTTGCAAACATGATGATATTGGGGGCCATCCGCAGGTCCTCCATCGAATCTGAATTCAAATCCAACTTCAGCCTTAAAGTCTGCAAGATCAAAGTACCATTGTTTCATCTGGTCCTTATCCGTGATGGCCTTCCATACAAGGTCAATAGGCGCGTTCAGCAAGCGTTCGATGATAAAAGGTGATCCATTCAGGGAAGCCAGGTATTCCTTCAGATGATCAAAGGTGCCGCCAAAGCCTTCCTGCATGGAAGCGAACCCATGGATAAATGTTTGTTGTTCTTCAGCTGTAGCATGGATGGCTGAGCTCTGTACAGTCAGGATGGTTTTATCACCCTCTTCAGTAAAGGTGAAGATGTAATATATTTCCACAGGCCATGGGTCAGGGAATGGTGGACGAATGATATTACCCTCTTCATCGGCGAAAGAATTTACAAAGACGATTTTCTCAGGTGCGATAATATCACGATAGATAAATTTACCCCACACCGTAAAATCATCTTTTCCTGTCATTTTATAATGGAAGGATCCTCCTGGCCGAAACTCCAGGGTTTTAACATGGATCGACATTCCTTTCGGGCCCCACCAATGTGCCAGGTGATGAGCTTGACTGAAGGTCTGGAAAACCAGGTCACGCGGAGCATCAAATCTGCGGGTGATAGTGAATGGAATAGAATCAGCAGTCCCAATATGTGCGTCTGCCACATAGGCGTCGAGCCTGGCTATCGTCTGATGAGCTCCTTCAATGGCCCCATATTCACGAGCTACTCTCTCCAGTTCCTCGCGGGTATCAAACACCATGCGCATGGTCAGGAGTGTTTTGTTTTCTCTTGCTTCAAAGGTCACAGTGACGTGGAAGTGGATAGATTCTTTGTCTTCATCGTCCGCATGCCGGTATACAATTCGCTCAGGTGCTGTTACCTCAAGAAATACAATCTTGTTTTTGTAATCCGTGCCATCCGGCCCATGCATCGTGAAGCGCCAGACTCCGTTTTGGCTGACATCCATCCCATGATTGGTGTTGGTAAATCCATTGGGTCCCCACCATTGGACAATGTGTTCCGGATCTGTCCAGACCTTAAAGACCAGGGACCTTGGGGCGTTGAGCAGGCGTTCAAAAACGAGCTCACGATCATTTTGTATTTCTTTCATTTGATTTGGTTTTAAAGCAGAGTGGTTTGTATCTCAGGAGTGTTTTTTCTTTCCTGGTTTTTTAGCCTTGGATTGAATATCGGCCAGGTAGGCTTCGAGGGAATCCAGCTTGCTTTCCCAGAATTGTCGGTATTGTTGTACCCAGTCTGATACCTGGTCCAGTGAATCCAGTTTCGCTTCACACAGTCGTTCCCGGCCATGCTGATGTATTGTGACCAGCCCACATTCCGTGAGGATCTTGATGTGTTTGGAGATGGCTGGCCGGCTGATATCAAAGCGATCAGCCACCGCGTTCAGGTTAAGTGACTCTTGGGCGAGCATATGGATGATCTCCCGTCTCGTGGGATCAGCAATCGCCTGGAATACATCCCTTCTCATGATGATGGCATTAATATTGTGTAACTAATCGGTTACAAATATATATGTAACTATTCGGTTACGCAAATTATTTTTTGAAATATTTTTTGCCATCGAATTTCCCTGAGATAGGATGCCGCTTTGCTCCTGCAACGGCCCGTGGAATTTCCTGAGAGGTTCCCCAATTGAACCCTCAACCTATCAACCTATCAACGCATCAACGCATCAACGCATCAACCCATCAACATATCAACTCATCAACCCATCAGCAGATCAACCGATCAACATATCAACCGATCAACATATCAACCCATTATCATGATGAACGGGTGTGAATTATATAACGAATTTGAATAGTTATATAACAGAATCAGATACCACATGAATCACCTTTGTGGTGTGAAAATGTATTCACAACTAAATCTGATTCACATGAAAAAATTGCTTTTAGCTACCCTCACAATGTTTATGTTGTTTTCGATTATTCCAGTTCAGCTCCAGGCTGGAGTAGAGACCCGCTCTGTACCTTCCACCCCTGCACCTGTGCCTGCAGAAATTACAGTCATGCTGAACAGACTTGATGAAATCCATGCGATGGACATGTCAGCTCTAGGTAAAGTCGAAAAGAAGGAACTCCGTAAAGAAGTAAAGGCGATCAAAAGCGACCTCCGCGCAGCAGGGCAGGGCGTATACCTTTCTGTAGGGGCTATACTCATTATTATCCTCTTACTGATCCTCTTGCTATAATCATCGATACAACATGTATCAAAACGTATTCGCGTATGCAACACATACGTATTTATTCGAGAATCATTTAAAAAAACTTTCCCATGGGAAATCTATTAAACATCATTATCGCTGTCTTGATTATCGGATGGTTGGTTGGCTTTGTTGGATATAATGCCGGCGGGCTTATTCATATTCTACTGGTCATTGCCGTCATCGTCGTCCTGGTAAGGATCATTCAGGGCAGAAAGGTAATCTAACATTATCCAAAGGCCCTGCAAGCGGCTGATTCTTCAGTTACACACTTTAAACAACCATTCTATGCACATTGTATCTTATAATTTTTTTATAGCGCTATCGCTATTTGTATTGCTGGGCCTTGCACCCCAGACTTCGAACGCCCAGAAAGGGGAATTCGGAGTA
>DATHZY010000211.1:0-8473 GCA_035458325.1 Saprospiraceae bacterium
CGGTGACGAATACTTGGATCATGGGCTAAAGGTAAAAGTTTATCAGAAAAGGCGAAGGCTTAGGGGCGGTGGCGGCAAGGCTGAAGGGCTTAAGAGGCTTAAGAGGCCTAAGAGGCTCAAGGGGCTCAAGAGGCGAGTAAAAAGGAAAGGGGTTCAATTGCTTGAACCCCTTTGCTGTAATTTATTATTAAAGAAGCCTAAAACTTCCATTTAGATCTTAAACAATGAAGGATCTACTTCGCCATTGACTTTGATGGCTGAAGCCTTCATTACGATTGGAGTCGGCATTACCCCACCCCAGATAACTGTATGAGGCACATTGATACCATCCACTACTTTGTAGTCAGCATACTCGAATGTCATGGTGGCGACTTGACCCTGCGTTTCAGCAGTCTGGACTTCCTTGACTTTCAGGCCAGTCATCTGATCATAAAATTCTGTGCTTTTTGCTCCTGATGGTTTTGTCACAAGAAGCTTGTAGCATGCCTTGCCTTCGATGTCTTCAATTCCTTTAATTTCTGTGCTGTACCCCGTCGTATTATAATTTCGCTCTATAAAAGGAATGGCTTGCTCTTTAATGGATTCAAGGTCTGTACCTTCTATGGGTGCTTGCTGGCCACCTTGCTCAATAATACCTTTTTCACCGTCATACACCTGTTTCATGACGGTCATACCTTGCGTGCTCATGCCCATATAGAATTTACCAGCCTGCTGAATAATTCTGGAAGTAACAGAGGTGCCCATCATATCCATCGTGTAGGACTGATCAAGAGATTTTACTGCATCAAGTTTCTGGCGACCACCAATAGCAGTAAGGTATTTCTCCACGAGGTCTGATGCACTGATATCAACGACTGCACCTGATTCATCCTTGCGTGGATTTGCGTAGATGTCATACAGTTGAATCTTACCATCTTCCTTATCGAAGGCGGTCAGTTTGTTCATGACCTCATCCTTATTACCTACCACCACGATCCTTGCTTTTGAAGGATTGATATACTTTTTAGCAACCCTGGAAACATCTTCGACTGTTACTGCAGCAAGTTTTTGCAAGTAGGTTTCGTAGTAATCTGCAGGTAAGTCATACATATCGATATTGAGGGCGAATCCTGCAACTGTTTGAGGGCTTTCAAGCGAGCGGGCAAATCCACCTGCGATAAAACTCTTGGCCAGGTCAAGCTCTTCTTGAGTAACTGGTTCGTTTTTCAATTTGTCCAATTCAAGAAAGAATTGGGTAATCGCGCTATCCGTCACTTCATTTCGCACACTTGCATTGGCTGAAAAATTTCCAACCAGTTCATCGGAGTCCAGGGATGAATAAGCTCCATACGTATAAGCTTTATCTTCTCTCAGGTTTTTAAATAATCTTCCTGAAAAACCGCTACCCAGGATGGTATTCATGACCCGGGCAGGAATAACATCCGGAGCGCCGGGCTTCAAATCCAATGCATAGGTAATGTTGATGACCGATTGTACTGCACCGGATTTATCAACGAATGCTACAGCGGTATTATCAACTCCTTTAGGGAAGGCATATTCATATTCCGGTGTTTTACCGGCAGGCCAGCTACCGAAATATTTTTCAGCTTTGGCCTTGGCAGCTTCCGGAGTGATATCGCCTACGATCACCAGGTATGCATTTCCTGGCTTGAAATACGTATTGTAATAGTTCCTGCAATCCTCCAGGCTGATGTTTGAAACTGTGCTTTCATTGGTGATTTCACCATAAGGATGGGTCGTGCCATACGTTAGCGCGCGGGACACATTTCCAGAGATCGCATTGGGATCATCTTTCTCTGTCTGTAATCCGGAAAGAGTCTGTGTTTTAATCTTATCAAATTCTGCTTCCGGAAAAGCCGGCCTGAGAATCACATCTGAGAAGAGGGAGAGAATCTTATCCGTATGCTTAGTGAGTGATGAAGCAAATCCGCCTGTAGAACCTGTTGAAAGGTTGGCACCGATATAATCCACAGCTTCATCTATCTCCGCTTTAGAATTCTTTATCGTACCGGTTGCTAATAAACTTCCAGAAATATCTGCAAGCCCGGACTTCTCCTTTTCCAGCATCTCATCGCGGTCGATGGTCAATTGGTATGAAATCTGAGGCAACTTGTGGTTCTCTACTACGATGACCTTTAATCCGTTAGCGAGGGTAAACTGATGTGAGGTTCCGATTTTGACAGGACGTGCAGGACCCGCTGTAGGGGCCTTCGAACGAAAATCTCCTGATGGTGTTGTCGCAGTGGTGGTTTCCTTGGCAACCTTAGGCGCACAAGCTGCCATCCCTGCGATGACCAGTATAAAAAGTGATTTTATATAATTCATTTGATAACTATTTTTTGATTGGTAAGGATGGTTGCTGATCAGGATTTTGATTCCAGTGACTTTGGAAGATAATGCAGGGTAACTCTGTTATTTTTAACCAGATACTTTTTAGCTGCAGCCTGGATATCTTCACGTGTCACAGCGAGGTACCTGTCGATTTCATTATTGATGAGGTTGGCATCTCCAAAAAACATATAGTATGTTGCGAGACTCTCCGCGATACCGGCTACCCGACTATTGCTGGTGACATATTCTGATTCAATCTGGTTGCGGAGCTTTTCGAATTCCGTTTCAGAGATCAGTTCGTTCTGTACCTTATTCACTTCCGCATCAATAGCCAATTCGAGTTCATACACATCTACGCCCATATTTGTGATACCAAAAGAAAGGGATACTCCCGGATCTTCGAGTGCCAATGGGAAGTTTCCCACAAAGAGTGCTTTTTGCTGCTCATCTACCAGTGCCCTATACAATCTTGAGCTTTCGCCGGAAGACAATATCCTGGACACCATGTCTACGGCATAATAATCCTTGGTGCCTTGTGCCGGAATCCGGTATGCCTGGATAACCGCTGGTAACTGGATGTTGTCATAGATAGTGTCTCTGATCTCCGCCATTAAAGCAGGCTCAACGACTCGCGGACGATATACAGCATTTGCTGATTTTGGAATACCTGCAAAGTACTTGTTGATATACATTTTAGCTTCATCAAAATCAATGTCACCGGCGATCGACAATACCGCATTGTTAGGGACGTAAAAATCTGAGTAGAACTGCTTGTAATCTTTCTCTTCAGCAGCTTCCAGATGTTGCATGGACCCGATTACCGGCCATCTGTAAGGATGCACTGTATAACTTCTTTTGAAGGTTTCCTCAAGAATGGAACCATATGGCTGGTTGTCGATGCGCTGACGGCGTTCCTCTTTGACGACTTCACGCTGGGTTTCGATTCCTTTCTCGTCGACGCGGGCATGCAACATGCGTTCTGATTCGAGCCATAATCCCAGGCCGAGTTGATTGCTTGGAAGGACTTCAAAATAATAGGTCCTGTCAAATGTGGTATTCGCATTGAGCGTACCACCCGCATTTTGGACATAATCATCAAACTCACCGCGACCGATGTTGGCGCTACCTTCAAACATCAGGTGTTCAAAAAAGTGAGCAAATCCTGTACGATCAGGGTTTTCGTTTTTTGAACCCACATGATACATCACAGAGACAGCAACGATAGGCGTTGACTTGTCCTGGTGGAGGATTACGTGTAGTCCATTGTCAAGGGTGTATTCCTCGAACGAAATTTTGTTCATCTGCCCATACAAAGATGAACCGGTGACCAGGGCAAAGGCCAAAAGGGAAAAAATGTAACGCATATTGAGATGGTTTAGAATTTTGTCAAAAATAGCATGGGATGAAGGGCTGTCGTCGATGATAATCTACAAACGAGACTTAAAATCTGACAAATCAGGCAGAGAAAGAGGTACCGCAGCCACAGGTTTCCTTGGCATTCGGATTGTTGAATACAAATCCCCTGTTGTTGAGTCCTTCAAGCCAATCTACCTCCATACCTAACAGGTACAGGGCGTGGGCTTTATCCATGAGGATCTTTATTCCTTCAAATTCATAAATCGTGTCCTGATCCTTAGGCTCATCGAACCCTAACAGGTAGGAGAAACCTGAACAACCGCCACCCTTGACACCAACCCGGAGGCCATAATGTTCAGGAACACCCTGGTCAACCCTGATACGCAGGAGCTGTTCGAGGGCACCGGAGGTAAGGCTGACAGGGGAAGAAATGAGGGTTTCAGGCATAATATTCAGTTTAATCGGGGCTAAAGATAAATAACCTCCTGATTTCAGGCATTTAACATCTCAAGCCACCGGCAGGTTCAATAATAACGGGAAAATTTGGGGTCATGGCAATTTAAAGGACAATTGGCTTCCCCTTTACTATTTTTGCCTCATGACGTGGCAATTGATATTAGGATTGACGATACCCTCAGTCGTCGTATTACTGGCAGTGTTCCTGATGTTCAGGCTATACTTCCGGCACCAGACCCAACAAAAGGTATTGGACTCGAAACGGGAAAAAGTACAGATTACCCTCCCCCTCAGGCTTCAGGCATTTGAAAGGTTGACGTTGCTTTGTGAGCGCATCTCCCTTCCGGATCTGGTCCTTCGGCTTAAAACACCCGGAACATCTGCGAGCGCATTGAGAGCTGCGCTCCTGCTGGCCATCCAACAGGAGTATGAGCATAATCTGACGCAGCAGCTCTATATTTCAGAAGAATTGTGGAGTATACTGATCGCGGCAAAAGATAAGACGATGGATCTTATCGCTATTGCCGCCGTTGACCTCGCACCAGATGCCAGTTCGGATGATTATGCCAGCAAACTCATGAATATGATTTCTGCTGAGCATTCGTTACCCTCACAAATTGCCAAAAGGGCAATCAAAACAGAATCATCATTGTGGCTATAAGAAACCTCCTCTATGCTTTATTGCTCAACATCTTCGTCCTTGGAGGGTGTACCAGCGTACAGCATATCAGCAAAACCAATATCGGTTACGAATCGATTAGTTCCAAATCTGACATTGTACCGGATCAAGGCATTACAGCAATGATCGAACCTTATAAATCCACGCTGGATGTGCAGATGAATGAAGTCATCGGGACCGTCAGCCAGGAAATGACCAAGAAGAAACCTGAATCCACCTTAGGCAACTGGTATACTGATGCCATGATGGCAGGAACAAAAAAAGAAGGACACCCAGTTGATTTTGCGATTTCAAATTATGGTGGATTGCGTGTACCCTATATTTCGGCAGGACCCTTGACCAGGGGTGAAATCTATGAATTGTGTCCGTTTGATAATTTGCTGGTCATCGTAGATGTCCCCGGCGATATACTTGATACCCTGCTCCAGCAGATTGCCTCCACAGAAGGATGGCCTGTCAGTAATGATGTGAGGATGGTGATCAAGGACAACAAGGTCGAGCGTTGCACCATCCATGGCCAACCTATTGTTTCAACCCAAATCTACAAAGTAGCCATGCCGGATTATGTGGCCAATGGAGGTGACGGATTGAAAGCACTGATTCCGTTGTCAAGAGTTCAGACATCAAAACTCATCAGAGATATCCTGATTGAATATGCGCAGGAATCCACGAGAACAGGTAAAGGGGTCAGTGCATCCATTGACGGGCGAATAACCATTCAGAAATAAACCAAAACACCATGTGGTCACGGAGAAGTTTTTTATACAAGACAGCGGGGGCAGGAGCTGCACTCATGGTGCCGGGCTGGATCAATGCTTCGGGACTTAGCCATGAAGAGATCACCCGCCTTGTCATATTGCATACCAATGATGTCCATAGCCGGATAGAACCTTTCCCGGAAGATGGTTCGAGAAACGCTGGCCTGGGCGGTGCAGCGCGACGAGCTACCATGATTGAAAAAATAAGAAGTGAAAATGAACATGTCCTCCTATTGGATGCAGGTGATATTTTCCAGGGCACCCCTTATTTTAATTTTTACCTCGGTGAACTTGACATCAAGCTGATGAGTAAGATGGGCTATGATGCGACGACCATGGGCAATCATGATTTTGACGCCGGTCTTGAGAATTATGAGAAGCAGATGCGGGAACATGGAACCTTTCCAACGATTATTTCCAACTATGATTTCTCTGACACCATCATGCATGATAAGTATGTACCACGTCGAATTTTTCAGAAGGGAAATATCAAAATCGGGATCACCGGAGTTGGTATTGAACTCGATGGATTAGTGCCACAGGCATTGTACGGACCAACACGATATCTTGACCCGATAGCGCATGCCACGACACAAGCGGACATCCTGAAACATGATGAGAAGTGTGATCTCGTCATTTGTCTTTCTCATCTCGGGTATAAATATGATTATACAAAAGTGAGCGATATACAACTTGCCCAGAACAGTAAATCCATCGATATCATCATCGGTGGGCATACGCATACCTTCATGGACAAACCGGATATCTACCGAAATAAAGAAGGCGAAAACGTCATCATACACCAGGTTGGCTGGGCAGGCATCCGACTGGGCAAGATCGATGTAACCTTTGAGCGGAACAAGCGGAATAAATGTGTCACCTGTGAAGGAATCTGGGTTAAAGAAGCATAATCCATCTGCTAAAATGGCAGGATAACAGATCATGAATTGACAGTCAATGCTTTATTAAACGACAAAAACAAGATGTATAACATATTCTTTTCTAAGCCATTAAAACAATATTGACGATATTGGGGAAAAAAGAGAGCCATACTGAACATCCACCAAATTTTTTTTGATCTTTGTCCAATCCCGAAGTAAAGTGAAAGTAGAAACAAGCGTGAAAATCAAAGCTCATCCGACTCAAGGACTCCCCCCGGGGCAATATGCCGGTCAGGCTTTAGGGATCATTCAATAACCTGATAGAATGTCTTATATAATGGTGCAGGACTGCAATGCAGTATGGAATGGGTGTCTGAGCGTGATTCGTGAAGAGATCAGTGAGCAGAGCTTTCGAACCTGGTTTGAACCTATACGTCCTATCCGTTTACAGGAAAACACCTTAACCCTTCAGGTACCCAATAAATTTTTCTTTGAGTGGTTGGAAGAACATTATCTCCCGGTACTCAGGAAATCCATTCGACAAACCCTGGGCCCAAAAGCTAATCTTGAATACAACTACGTAAAAGATGATCCCTGGCAAAAAAACGGAAAACGTAAACAACCTGCGGCAACTCCTGCCACTGAAGTTGAAAATGACATTCGTAACCCGTTTGTCATACCCGGTATTAAAAGGCTCAAAATTGACCCCCAACTCAATACGTCCTATACGTTTGAAAACCTCATTGTAGGTGATTGCAATCGTCTTGCCTGTTCAGCGGCAGAAGCCATTGCCAACAATCCAGGGGGGACGGCTTTCAATCCATTATTCCTCTTTGGGGATGTGGGATTGGGCAAGACACATCTTGCCCAGGCTATCGGTAACTCAGTCGTCAAGCAACGCGATGACAAAACGGTGCTCTATGTAAGCTCTGAAAAGTTTACTAACCAGATCATTGAAGCCATTAAAAACAATGCAGTCAGTGATTTCACCAATTTCTACCAGCTGGTGAATGTCCTGATCATCGATGATATCCAGTTTCTTGCGGGCAAGCAGAAGACACAGGAGATCTTCTTCCATATCTTCAATCAATTGCATCAGAGCGGCAACCAGATTGTCCTGACGTCTGATCGCGCGCCCAAAGATTTACAGGGCATGGAAGAACGCCTGATCAGTCGTTTTAAATGGGGCTTATCTGCCGACCTGCAGGCACCCGATTATGAAACGATGATGGCGATCCTCGAACACAAATCAAGTGTAGCAGGCATCAGCTTTTCTCCGGAAGTCAAGCATTATATCTGCGATAATATCCGACACAACATTCGTGAACTCGAAGGTGTGATCGTGAACCTGATCGCCCATGCATCGCTGACCCGCAAGGAAATTGACCTGGACCTCGCACAAAAAGTAATTTACAACGTCGTCATCAATACAGGATCAGTCATCACCCTTGACCACATCAAGAAATGTGTGGCTGATCACTACGAGGTACCTATCGACAAACTCAAATCCCAGACCCGCAAAAGAAACATCGTACTGGCACGCCAGCTGTCTATGTACTTTGCTAAAAACATCACCAACCATTCCCTCAAGGCTATCGGTGATAGCTTCGGCGGACGCGATCACAGTACGGTGATCTACAGCGTGCGGGCCGTCAATGATATGATTGACACGGATGCTGAATTTAAACGGACGGTGAAGGATATTGAGAAGAAACTCCGACAGCCTGTTGGCTAGGAGTTGTTTGAATAAGGAATACCGAACAAGGAATTGAGAAGTGAGAAGGAAGTTTTTAATGCATGATGTTTCTCCCGGTAGTATAAAAAAAAGACAATGATATAAGTAGCTTCCTTGCTACGGTTGTCAGAGCATATAAATCAAGAACTATTCTTAAATCATTTTCAGCAGCCTCCTGGCTGTTGGTAAGGAACTGTTAGCTAACCAGAGAATCGAGAACCTTTGCATATTCACCAGCCAGATTGCGTCTGGTAAATTGCTGTGTCCCTTCGGCGTT
>DATHZY010000212.1:0-5151 GCA_035458325.1 Saprospiraceae bacterium
TGAAATGCCAACTGTCCGGATATTTACCTCCAACCCTGGCGAGGTCAGGACCCGTTCGCTTACTACCCCATTGGAATGGATGGTCATACACGAATTCACCTGCCTTGGAATATTCACCATATCTGGTCACCTCATATCTGAAAGGACGAATCATCTGGGAGTGACAATTGTAGCAGCCTTCTCGCAGATAGAGATCTCGACCCTGCAATTCTAGTGGCGTATATGGTTTCACAGAAGCTATGGTCGGGATGTTGGATTTGACCAGGAAGGTTGGCACCAGTTCAAAGAGACCGCCAAGCGCCACAACGATAAGGCTCAATACCAAAAGCATGAGCGGTTTGCGTTCGATGACACTATGCCAGAAACTACCTTTGGGTGCAACATATTTTTTCTCCAGCGCAGGTGCTTCACCATGTTCTTCCTTTACAAAGGAACCGGCTTTGGCAGTCTTCCACAGGTTGATGATCATGAGAATCACACCGATGAGGAATATGGTACCACCGAGTGCCCTGAGGATATAGAAAGGAATAATGGTCTGGACGACATCAATAAACTGGTATTGTAACTGTCCTTCCGGGGTGAACGCTTTCATCATGAAATACGTACGGAAAGCACTCCAGTACATTGGGATCGCGTACAGGAGGATACCGAGTGTTCCGATCCAGAAATGCGTTCCAGCCATCTTGCGGGAGTGAAGTGGGGTATTAAATAATTTAGGGATCAACCAGTACAGCATACCAAACGTCAGGAAGCCATTCCAGCCTAATGCACCAATGTGTACGTGCGCAACCGTCCAGTCACTATAATGTGATATGGCATTGACGTTTTTGAGGGACAGCATCGGGCCTTCAAAGGTGCTCATACCGTATGCGGTCACAGCAACAACAAAAAACTTCAATACGGGGTCTTCCCTGACCTTGTCCCATGCGCCTCTCAACGTGAAAAGACCATTGAGCATACCACCCCAGCTAGGAAGGATCAGCATAATGGAGAATGCAGTTCCCAGCGATTGTGCCCATTCAGGCAGCGCGGTGTATAACAGGTGGTGAGGTCCCGCCCAGATATAGAGGAAAATAAGACTCCAGAAGTGAACGATACTCAACCGGTAGGAATATACTGGCCGATCTGCCGCTTTTGGAAGGAAGTAATACATCAGACCGAGGTAGGGAGTCGTGAGGAAAAACGCAACAGCATTGTGTCCATACCACCACTGCACCAGGGCATCCTGCACACCTGCATACCAGGAGTAACTCTTGAATAATGTAACCGGAAATTCCACGGAATTGACAATGTGGAGCATGGCCACCGTCACCCACGAAGCAATAAAGAACCAAATCGCAACATACAAGTGACGCTCTCGCCGGGTCAGGATGGTTCCAAACATATTGATACCAAATACGACCCAAATGATTGTGATCAGGATATCAATCGGCCATTCCAACTCCGCATATTCCTTGCCGGTCGTCATTCCGAAAAGCAAGGTCACGGCCGCCAGCACGATGATGGTCTGCCAGCCCCAGAAGTGAATCCGGCCGAGCAGGTTACTCCACATCGATGTTTTCAGCAACCGCGGCAGGGCATAATAGATTGCCGTAAAAATACCGTTACCTACAAATGCAAAAATCACTGCATTGGTATGCACCGGCCTGAGCCTTCCAAACGCCAGGTGAGGAAGGTACTCGCTGAAGTTCAGCACCGGGAATGCCAGCTGAAAGGCGGCGATAACACCTAATAACATTCCCACTGCACCCCAAGTGATGGTTGCTATCGCAAATAACTTTGGGAGCCTGTTGTCGTAAGTAAATTTCTGTAATTCCATGTTTTCTATTCCGTGTTTGTAATGATGTTTATTGTTTATTGGTTGATGCGTTTGTTGTTTATTTGTTTAGGAGGTTAGAAGCTTAGGAGTTTAGTAGGTTATTTGCTTTTTCACTTTTCACTTTTCATTCTTCACTTTTCACTTTTCACTTTTTTGTCATCCTCAAATAAAATCCTCCGTGCCGGTGAAAAATCATCATCAAACTGGCCATCCCGGACACTCCAAAAAAAGGCCACCAGGAAACCACCCGCAATAAAGATGCTGACGAGAAGAAGAAGGATGATTGCACTCATTTTATGTGAGTTGTGAGTTGTGAGTTGTGAGTAATCAGTAATCGGTAATCAGTAATCGGTATTCAGTAATCGGTAATCGGTAATCGGTAATCGGTAATCAGTAATCAGTAATCGGATAGCTGATAGCTGATAGCTGATAGCTGATAGCTGATCAATGGGCAAAAGTAGTGACTTCTGTTGTAGTAAATAATGTAGAGATGCAATTAATCGCGTCTCTACATTATTTACTACAACCACGGCCTCTTACTCTCTCACTCTCTTACGCTCTTACACTTGTCTGCCAGGTTTTTTCACCGCTACCTCATTGGCGGGTACCGTCCCATAATACTGAACGGAATACGCCTTGGTGAATTCAGCGCCATAGAAGAAAATCATCGAGGAATAGGAGGTCCACAGGAGAATTAAAATAACAGATCCGGCTGTACCATATCCTGAACCGGGTTCGGTCGTCCCAAAATAAAAGCCAAGCAGAGACTTACCGATCATAAACAACAAGGTGGTGAGGAATGCGCCAAGCCAGACATAGCGCCATTGAATGTCTGCATCCGGAATGATCTTAAACATAGCCGCAAAAAGCATGGAGATAAAGACGAAGGAGAATGTAAAATTGAGAATATTAAAGAACCAGACCATGGTAGAGCCCCAATTTCGCAGGATCCAGTCACCGGAAGCAGCAAGGAAGGAAGAGATGACCAGGGAGATGAGTAATACAAAAGCAATGGACAGGATCATGCCAAATGAAAATAAGCGAAGTTGAATTAATTTCCAGATGCCGGATTTTTGAGGTTTGGCTTCTACTTCCCAGATGATATTGAGGGTTTTCTGCAGTTGCACGAAGACGCCGGTAGCACCGATAAGCATCGTAGCCAGCCCCAGGATGGTAGCAGCCAAAGAGTCCTTGCTGCGCATGGAGAAAAGAATCATTTCGCGGATCTGGTCTGCTGTCTGCGCCCCCATCACACTGGTGATATTCTGATGAATATGGTTAGTGATTAATTCAGGACCAAAAAAATAACCGGACATCGCGACAACGACTACCAGCAAACCTGGCAGGGAGAAAATCGCTGTATACGCGATCACCGAACTTTCCTTAAACGGGTCTCTTGACCACCATTTTTTAAAAGCGTTTTTAAGGACGGTCGTCGTTTTATTTAGTTTTACAGGCATCTCATGTTGTTTTATATCCCAAAGGCATACACAGTCTAATTCTTTTTTTCTTTCTTTTTCTCTTCCTTCTTGAGGGGATCATCAAAAACCTTTTTAAATAAACCGCCTTTCTTACCATCCTTATCATCAATAGCGGTTACTACCCCGATATTTACCTGATGATCCAGAGTGGGATAAATCGCCTGGATAAACGCATTTCGGACCGTGGCTAAAACAGCATACCAGATGCCGATCGTCCGATCGCCAAACTCTCCGGCAATAGGCACCTTGGTCACGATCTGATTTGTTTTCGGATTTTCGGCGATATCACCTGCAACGCCTACGATACCTTCCCATAATTTCCGGAGGACATTATCCTTTCGGTCTTCCGGTCCTACCACATCCAGATCCTTGATGACGGGTTTTACATAACCGATATATTTTCTGTCTTTGGCAGCCAGTTCGAGATAAACATCCAGGATACCCTTGTTGATATCAAAGTCACCATACGCTTTAAAAAAAGAGTTTAGCTTCACAAGATTTGCATTCTTGATTTCAGCATTGAGATCATAGGTTGGATCATTGGCCAATGCATTAATGCGCATATTGAAATTCATCGTCCCTTCATAGACATCGGCCGTAGCCACCACGGTGGCGGGCAGCAGTGTAGTGTCTTCGACATTGGAGAGATTGCTCGCCAGGACATGTGCGTTGTCAAGAAAGATATCAACAGGTGGTGAAGCGGCCGGATCCAGATATTGAATTTTACCATTGAACACTTCAAACCGGTTGACCTTCAGGGGTGTAAATGTCTTCAGCATCAATCGAAAATCATTGGAATCATTTTCAAGTTGTTCGGGTTCTGAAGCATTGCTTGTAAAGCGCAACAGCGCGGTATGGCATTCCAGTTCACTCACGATCTGCCCTTTTAACAAGGACTTCCATTCAATGGAAATATCAATGTTGTCGGCAGAGAAGAAGGGTAGTTGCTTTTGAGTCGCCGTATCGACCTTGTCGATATATATATCCTTGACGATATAACCACCGCGAAAGAGTGAAAGATCGAGGTCGTCTACGTGTCCATAATATCCGGTGATGTTGGCAAGCCGCTGGTTGATAAAATTTAGAACAATATAAGGAAGGGCAATACGAAGGAGGATAAGAAGTACCAAAACAGAAAGGCCTATTCGAATCAAGCGTTTTCTTTTTGTTTGCTTTGATGGAGTGGTGGATGAAGGATTTATAATATTCATAATGGGTATTTCAGAGACCGTGTTAATTGCATTTAAATAAAGTGCGGGGGTTTATTTCTAACGGGTGTGCATGAATTTTGTTTCGGATCACCCGGCCGGATACTTGTGGTTGTGAAGTTTAGCACACAACTTCAGTATGTAAAATCTATCCAAACCATTGGTACAAGGGCCGGTTGGAAGGAAGTTAAAACAACAAATAGTTGCCGGGAGAAGGCATTCGCTGTCCAGGTCCTTGCTCAATATACATCATTTAAACCAGACGGCAGTGAGAACAACCGCTGGTTCCATGACAATACGAATCCCCAATGGCGTTAGACAGATGAGAGTTACACTAAATCCTTGTATCCAGGCACCCGCTGTAGTGAAATAAAATACACAACCCTTGAGGCCGAAAACCGCCCTGCCATGTCAATTATTTTACACATCTTAGACCCTTCAATCATGACCAACTACGTATGAAAAGAATACTTGATTCCTGGTACAGCCCATCGTTGAATAAGAACATGGAAATTGCCATGTATGGCCATTATGGGCCGGCCCTTTTACTCATCCCGACTGCTGCTGCCGACTACCTCGAATATGAGCGGTTTCTGCTCCTGGATGTGATTCAGCCACATATTGAAGCCGGCAAGGTCAAGGT
>DATHZY010000213.1:0-4148 GCA_035458325.1 Saprospiraceae bacterium
CCTGCTACACACCCGGAACGCCCTCAACATCCCCGCAGACCTGAGCATAAAGAGCGGACTCCTCATGTACCGAGAGAGCCACGGACTCCACACGAACCAAGAGAGCCACGGACTCCACACCAACAAAGGGAACCACGTGCGCCTCAGGAAGCAAGAGAACAAAGGGAACCACGTGCACCTCAGGAGCCAAGAGAACAAAGGGAGCCAAGAGAACAAAGGGAGCCAAGGGATCAAAGGGAACCAAGAGAACAAAGGGATCAGCGTCAACCACAGGAAGGCAGAGAGCCACGAGAACCTCGCCAACCGCAAGACAACAGACAACAACCAGGTCTGCCCCTTGAAGCCAGAACCCAGAATCCAGGTGTAAATGAACCCAGAAATCCGCCACAGCGTGATGCCAGGGATTTCCAACGCGAAGCCCGCGAACGATTTAATGTAGAAGTTGACGGAATCATTGAAGGTGACGGTGTACTGGAAATGATGTCGGATGGATATGGCTTTCTAAGGTCTTCCGATTACAATTACCTCTCCTCACCCGATGATATATACGTTTCACCTTCACAGATTAAATTATTTGGTCTCAATACAGGTGACACCGTAAAAGGAGCTATCAGACCACCGAAAGAAGGTGAAAAATATTTTGCTTTGTTGAGGGTTTCAACGGTCAACGGAAAGACCCCTGATGAAGTCCGTGACAGGGTGCCTTTCGATTACCTCACACCATTATTCCCAACGGAAAAGTTCAACTTGTTGACACATCCTACCGGAAAGGATTATGGTAACCGTATGATTGACCTTTTCACCCCACTGGGTAAAGGACAACGGGGACTGATCGTAGCTCAACCAAAGACGGGTAAAACCTTTTTGCTGAAAGATATCGCCAATGCGATTGCAGCCAACCATCCTGAATGCTACCTGATCGTATTGCTGATCGATGAGCGTCCGGAAGAAGTAACAGATATGCGCCGGAATGTAAAGGCAGAGGTTGTATCCTCCACCTTTGATGAGCCTGCAGACAATCACGTACGCGTAGCCAATATCATCCTCGAAAAAGCTAAGCGCCTTGTAGAATGTGGCCATGACGTTGTCATCCTGCTGGATTCTATCACACGTCTTGCCCGGGCCTATAATACAGTTGCCCCTTCCAGCGGAAAAGTACTTTCCGGTGGTGTGGAAGCAAATGCATTGCACAAGCCAAAGCAGTTTTTTGGTGCTGCCCGGAATATTGAAAACGGAGGATCACTCACCGTTTTGGCAACTGCCCTGATTGATACAGGTTCCAAGATGGACGGCGTGATTTTTGAAGAATTCAAAGGAACCGGTAACATGGAGCTTCAGCTTGACAGGTCTTTGGCCAACAAGCGGATGTATCCTTCAATCGATCTTACTAAATCAAGCACACGCCGCGAGGAGTTGCTGCTTGATGATGCTATCCTCCAGCGGATGTTTATCCTGCGTAATTATCTCGCGGATATGAAGCCGGATGAAGCGATGGAGTTCCTCCGCAAGCACATGATCAATACCCGGACGAACGAGGAATTCCTCATTTCGATGAACGGATAAGCGGATTCCTGGCTTCAGGCACGGAATTTGAACACAGGAAATGACCTTTTTTAGATAAAAAGGCCATCTTTTTTAAAAAATAACTACATTTGTGCCCGCTTTTAACCGAGCAGGCTAATAATCAAACAGTTAATACAGCAATGAAAAGGACATTTCAGCCATCCAGAAGGAAGAAAGTGAACAAACATGGTTTCCGTTCACGAATGAGTTCAAAGTCCGGGCGTAAGGTGCTCAACGCACGCCGTGCCCGTGGCCGTCACAAGCTGACTGTTTCCGACACCATGCGCGTGAAATAATATGCCCAAAGCCCTCATCAGGGCATAGGTATTGAAGAAATAGTTAATATGAACTATCCTCCGGCCCTGGCTGGAGGATTTTTTTTTGTCCTACGTCTCCCTTGTACCCAACCTTATCCTACAGGATTTAGTCTCAGCCCTGTGATGGGTATGTTATCTTTGATTATGGTTCGTTACACCCTTTCTAAGCCGGAACGGCTGAGTTCACTGAAAGCCATTGAAAGGCTTTTCAAGGAAGGGCAAAGCCTGGCCAAATATCCGGTCAGACTGGTATGGCTGGAAGTACTTGAGGGTGACAAGCAGGAATTTCCGGTACAGGTAATGTTTTCTGCATCCAAAAAGAGATTTTCAAGGGCTGTGGATCGTAACCGGATTAAAAGATTGATGAGGGAAGGCTACAGGCTCCAGAAACCTGGACTATATGCCAACTTGCCTGAGGAAAAAAGATACCATTTGGCTTTAATTTATTCCGGAACGGAGATCCTCGATCATATGGTTATACAAAAAAGTATTATTCAGGCGTTGGAACGTTGGTTAAAGCAACTTATCAAAGATCAACCCCTAACCCAAACCGGAAGTAATCCATAACGTGCGCAACGGCCTCCTGTCCTTTATATTCTTATGCATCAGCATGCAGCAGGCGGCGGCCCAGAAGTACGTCCTGATTGAAAAAGCAGGCAACCTACACACCGAGAAGATCGCCATGTACGAAGAGCTTACATTTCAAATCAAGGATGATAAGGTAGGGTGGTATACGCGCCAGATTCTGGATATGGATCCTGATGGACAAATGCTCCTCCTGGGGGATTCATGGGTGGCAATCAATACAATCGCCAGGATCAAACTGAACCGGAAAAGGGTTTGGCCCAATATCATCGGTGGGGCTCTCCAGGTAGGCGGTATCTCTATGTTTATGGGCGACCTCTGGTTTACGGTTACCAACCAGCCACAATATTCTGAAGGTGGGATGGAATTCGGATTGATCAATTTTGGCGTGGGCACCATTATCCGGGCACTTTTTTCTCCGATCGTTTATGATCTCGGCAAGCGAAAAAGACTGAGGGTGGTGGATCTGACTTTCTAGCTGTAAGCTATCAGCTGTCAGTTTTTAGCTACCAGCTACCAGCTGCCAGTGGCTTTCTCTTCACTCACGCCTCATGCCGCGGACTCACAACTCACAATTCACAACTCACAATTTCAAACTACTGACAAATCCCGTCAGATCCTTGATATTGTAATGCAGCTTGCCATTGACTTTGACGACAGGCATCGTGACACTATCGCCGGTGAAACCTCCATCACGTAATTGCTTCCACATATTATTTACTTCCGGTGAGCCGCTTTTGACATCAACTTCTTCATACACGATACCTTTTGCTTTCATCTGGCTTTTCACTGATGAGCAGCGTCCGCATCCAGCCTGGGTGTATACGATGATGGGAGCAGAGGACAGTGCAGCCTTAGGTGCGGAAGGAGCAGCAGGAGTGACGGAGGGAGTCATAGGGGCTTCCGGTTGTCCTGGTCCGGCAGGATTTGTTTTTAGAGGCTCCCCTGCATATTCCGTAAAAGAAACATCATATCCATAGGACCAGCTTTCACCAGGCCTGGGCACAAGCGTAGCCATTTCTTTCATGAAGCCAGCAGGAACGACTGCTTCTACTTCAGCACCTGGTGTTACGTTCATGCCTTTTGAATTGATGCTGAGCGTCACGAGGTAAGAAACCTTACCGATATTCCGGGCCACTACAATATTTTTATTGCCATCCTTTTTTTCAAAGATTTCAATATCATTCTTCTGGGAATACCCGGATAGGTGCAGCAGCAGAGCAGCAACGAGCAGGACAAAATGCTTCATGACCGAAAAATTTTACCAAAGGTAAAAAACGATCTATCCGCTATTTAGTTGTTGGTCGTGTTAACAATGCATTTGATCAAATAGCTATCAGCTGTCAGCTCTCAGTGATTAGCTATCAGTCTTCACTAGCCAATCTGCTCCATGCGTTTGGCAGGCTCCGCCGTGCATAGTGGATTCGAATTATTCGCTAAGCTTTGAGCTGCCCAATGCACGGTACTCTATGCTTCCCTTTGCCCTATGCTCTATGTCCTATGCTCAATGTTCGTCATGCGCATGCGCCTGGTAATCGGCCACCAGTTTCTGCTGGATCTCCGCAGGTACCTGCTGGTAATCGGCAAGCTTCATGGAGAATTTGGCTTTCCCTTGTGTCAGTGAACGCAGCGTCGAAGAATATTCATGCAATTCAGCGAGCGGGACACGAGCCAGAATCTTCT
>DATHZY010000214.1:0-4540 GCA_035458325.1 Saprospiraceae bacterium
CTTGTCCGTCAGGGAATGTAGGCATTTGTTCTACATAGGCAAAAGGCTCTTCTTCCTTTGGCTCTTCCAGTACTGGTGGTGCAGGAGGGTTGTCAGGCTCTGTCAGGGATGCATCTACACCGCCTTCTTCACCTTCCTTGGTCTCCGTAGCGATCTCCTTGTCCTTGATTTCCTCGACAGTTGGTGGAGGTGGCTCTTCTTCGATGACTTCTTCATCTTTCTTTACCACCGGTGGGACGAACCTAATCTGATCCTTAATCGGTGGAGGTTTCACTTCCGGAGGAGGAGGTGGTGGTGGCTTCAATGGATCAATCGGTGGTGGTTCTGCAAGCGTCACCTCCTTCATGATCAGTTCATTTTCTGCTTCCGGTATGAAACCCTTGATCAGCTGGATAATCTTTGGAGAACTTACCGCCAACAGGAAAAACAACATTCCGATGATCATTGCCCTTGACATATGTTTGTCATACAGGCGTCTGAGCTGGAAAGCCCCGTACGATTTATTTCTGCCATCAAAGACGATGTCATCCATCGAATTTTTCAGCAAATTTTCATTTTCCATGATTAAGCGTTTTTTTATAATGTAATGATGCAGTTAACTGCATAATTGCATAAAAATTATTTTCTACTCTGACCGGTCTGAAGGGCTATCAGGGAATCAATCGGATCATTGGGTTCCAGGATAGCATATCGCTTGACATCATTGATGGTCATCTCATCCAATACATCCACTATATTTTTAACGTTCGAGGCTGGCAAAGGTTTGATCATGATAAACAGATCATCCTGATTTCCCCATTGTTCCTTGACCTCTTTTTGCCTGCGTTGGATAAATTTCCTCAATCCTGAAGGACTGTAATCGATGCTGTCCATGGTGATCTCCGTTCCGGTATCTATTTCATCAGGAGATACATATGCGTAGATTTTATTCCTGGCACCTAGCATCAGCGTAGCCGTCTTGGACATTTTAATGGGTGGTTCCTTGACTTTCTCTTCCTCTTTCGCAGGTTTATTGACCTCCATGGTCTTTGGCTTGTTCATGGTGGTGGCCAGCATAAAGAAGGTAATCAGCAGGAACCCAAGATCCACCATGGCGGTCAAATCCACCCGGGTAGACATCTTCTTCGTACGTACTTTTTTCGAACCTTTCTTATGACTCCCACTATCGGAAGTTTGCATTTCAGCCATGATTCACGTTTTTGCTTTTGTAATGAATAAATTATTCCTGCGCCGACTTGGCTGAAGTGATCAGGTTGAACTTGTTGACCTTCCGGTTTTGCAAAGCCTGGATCAGCTTATCAAAATGACGGTATTCAGTGGTCTTATCTCCCTTGATCGCTATGCGCAGGTTATTGTTTTCCTGGCGTGAAAACAGGATCAGGTCTTCGACCTGGTGCTGTCCACCTGTCGTGTCAATGTTCAATCCGGGCTGGTTGAATGAGCTTCTGGCAGTAGGATCCATTTTGAGGAAATCCGGTAAAGATCGGATATCCATACCCCAGGTTTCAAGAAGTCGAAATGCATCCTTTTGCTCAGGAGTCAATGCCAGTTCATAGGTAGTCGACAATCGCTCCAGTAATTTCAGCCTTGTATTCTGATCATCCAATCCAAAAAACAAGCGGCCGTCCGGAGCAATCTGGAACATCATGATATCCTTTTCAGGGATAGGAATCTGAGCCGTTGAAGACGGAATATCAATTGTCACGGCTTCCTGTGGCCTGAATTTGGTCGTCAGGATGAAAAAAGTAAGCAGTAGAAAGGCCACGTCACACATGGCAGTCATATCGACTGATGTACTCTTTCTGGGTATTTTGACCTTTGGCATAACTTAAAGAATAACGGTGAGTTAAGAATTAATGTTTTGCAGCAAAACTCTGTGCAATACTGAATCCTGCCTCATCAATTCCGTAGGTCAGCCCATCAATTTTGGTCGTGAAATAATTGTAGGAGATAATGGCCAGGGCAGATGTGCCGATACCCAAAGCGGTATTGATCAACGCTTCCGAAATACCAGTTGACAAGGCAACAGCATCAGGTGCTCCTGCAGTAGCAATGGCAGAGAAAGCGCGGATCATCCCGAGTACCGTTCCAAGAAGACCCATCAGGGTAGCCACGGAAGCAAAAGTAGCCAGGATAACAAGGTTTTTCTCCAGCATAGGTAATTCCAGCGAGGTCGCTTCTTCTATTTCTTTCTGTATCGCCAGGATTTTCTGGTCTTTTTCAAGGCCAGGCATGGTCGACATCGTATTGTATTTGTGCAATCCTTCACGGATAACGTTACCTACAGAGCCACGCTGAACATCACACTCCTTGATAGCTCCGTTGATGTCATTGCGATCCAGAAAGCCTTTGATCTTGCGGACAAATACTGGAGTCGGACCTTTACCACTGGCCACATTGAGGGATACAAAACGCTCAATGATCACAGCGATAACGATAATCATACTGGCCATCAGGACAGGTACCATCAAACCACCCTTGTACATCATCCCGAGATAGTTACCTGGAAGCGGGTGTCCTTCTGGATTGTTATCCACAAAGTTTCCAGGGCTACCCAGGATAAACTTAAAGACGATAATTCCGATCGCCAGTGCAACGGGAATCAGGATGGAGGCAAATAACCTGTTGAAAGAACCGCTGGAGGCCGCTTGTTCGGGTTTGACACTTGGATTGCTCATAAAATTGGATGATTTAATGTTTTGAGTTTAAACACATTATTTGTTTCAGATAATAAATGACTACACCTCGCTTGCGAGGCCATCATCAGCACAAAAATATTTTTATTTTTCGATTACGACTTGGGTAATCCATAAATTTTGAGGTTAGCTTGATCCTCAGAATATTTGAAAGTAACACGTTCATTTGATATGGTATAATTGTGCCACATATTGCACTTTGACTACCAAAGTAATAGCTTTTTGGATTCCCGTTTCTTCCCATCATGGTCGTATTCGTGCTCTGACAGCTAATTGTCAATTATTTTATGCTGATGATGCCTGACGGGCCCGGAATGCATAAACCCGCCCCCGGACAGTTGAAGGATGTTGATCATAAACCGTCAGGATCCATCGTTTTGGTCTCACCGGCAGCCTTACTATTGTTAACCATTTCTCAAGAGGGATGTAGCATGAAGGCATATGACTATTTTTGCTTCAAATGGAATTCCTGCAAGAAACCTGTACATATCCTGAAGCTTTGATGACCGGGTATCGCAGCCTTGAAGCAGGAATTAACAGATGAGGTACATTTTAACTGACACCTTTTTACAAACGCAACCACCAAGACACCATGTTTAGATTTGAACATCCTGGTTTTTTCTGGTTGATTGGATTATGTGTCCTGGCGGTCATTTTCCATTTCATGCGACAATTCCTGGCCCGCAGCGCCTGGTCAAGGTGGGGAAGTGATACGTCCAACCTGAAAATCACTATTGGTCAGCAAGTTAGGCCTAGATGGATGTGGTTAGGTTTGTTGGGCACGGTGCTTCTCACCATCGCAGCCGCAAACCCTCAGTGGGGCTACAGATCAGTGGCGGTAGAAAGCAAGACTGCAGATATTTATCTGGTCCTGGACATCTCCACCAGCATGCTTGCGGAGGATATTGCCCCCAGCAGGCTGGAACGCGCCAGAAGAATAGCGCTTGACCTTTCCACCCAATTCAAGACAGACAGGGTAGGATTGGTCCTTTTTGCGGGCAATGCCTATGTCCAAAGTCCGCTCACCACCGATTGGCATGCCATCCAGTTATTCCTTAATGCAGCCAATCCTGATCAGGCAGGCACCCAGGGTACCTCCATTGGTGACGCATTGAGGTTGATCCTGGCTGCAAAATCCAGTGAAACCAATACCCGGGGCGCAATCATAGTCCTTACAGATGGAGAGGATCATGACAGCGATGCACCAGATGCTATCGAAGAAGCTGCCGATGCTGGATGGGTCACCTATATAATAGGCGTAGGAACTGAAGCCGGAGCAACGATCCCAGTGACTAACGAAGGGCAGAAGTATCTCAAACTGGACGATAACGGCCAGCCAGTCCATACAGCCCTAAACAAGTCCCTGATGATGGAGCTGGCCCAAAAGGGAAAAGGCAAATATTTTGACGCCACCGGCGGAGATAAAGTGGTCGAGGAACTGAGGAAGGAGCTTGCCGGACTTGAAAGAAGTAAGATGGAAAAACGTTCTTTCACGGAACACCGAAGCTATTTTCAATGGTTTCTGCTGCCGGCATTGTTGCTAATTGGTTTTATGGTGGTGGCTAATTTTAAATCCGACGTTATCTGATGAGAAGGATCCAACATATCATCTGGCTCTTACTTGTATTCGTGGCCTCAATGGGTTCAGCATGGGCCCAGGCTGATTATCCATGGCTGAGAGTAGGAGATGAATTATATGAACGACGTTCCTATACAGATGCAGAAACAGCCTATCGGAAAGCATTGGAGGAAAAGGAAAAGCCCACCACCTCATTTAATCTCGGCAATACTATCTACAACCAGAACCGCCTCCCTGAAGCTATCCAGCAGTATCAGAAGTCGAT
>DATHZY010000215.1:0-2842 GCA_035458325.1 Saprospiraceae bacterium
GTCTTTGTATATTACTGTATACCCCATGGCGCTGACAATGGCGATGGTACGGCCAGCGGAATGGCCAGTACTGTAACCGTACTTCCGGCAGGCTCTGGCGCCTGTTGCCTGCCGGATGGAATGTGCATTACGGCTGATGAAGGAGGTTGCCTTTCACAGGGAGGTATCTTCTCTGGAGTAGGAACATCATGCGATACAACCTATTGTGCGGTGACCATGGAGATAGTAGCAGATCAGGATAATATCCTTTATGAAAGTGCCACAGGGGATATAAGCAATGGAATGGGTATTTATTTGTATACAGGCAATAACACAGCAGGCAGAAGAAGGACCGTTGTTTCTTTTGATTTGAGTTCAATTCCCGAAGGTGCAGAAGTGGAGGATGTTGAATTGAAATTATTCTGCAATTCATCTTCGGGTTCCGCATTTCCAATCACGGCGCAAAGGTTACTACAGGATTGGGGGGAAGGCAACTCAGATGCAAGTGGAAACGAAGCAAACGGAGCTCCTGCTGAGCCTGGTGATGCCACCTGGATACATTCGTTCTTTAATACCAATACCTGGATGACCCAGGGTGGAACATTTTCTCCTACGATCAGCGCCACAACTAATGTTGATGTGCAAAATTCATTTTATACATGGAGTTCGTCACAAATGAATTTGGATGTTGCGCATTGGCTCCAAATGCCCGCGGAAAATTTTGGTTGGGTGATGCGCGGAGATGAAGCTACCACGAATAATACCAAGCGATTTTCGAGCAGACAAAACGCAACCTCTGCAAATCACCCAAGACTGGTCGTACACTATGTTGTGCCGCCGAGAGGAGCTTGTTGTATGGTGGATGGATCCTGCCAGGACCTGACCGCTAACCAGTGTATGGCCGAAGGAGGAGATTACCAGGGAGATGGAACAAGCTGTGATGATGTGACCTGTAGCATCCAATTGACCCCTTATCTTGATCCACTTCCGCTGCCTGGCGTTGCAGTGCCTGAATCCGGCATATCAGGAGGAGCAGCTCACTACAGGATGGAGATGACTGAGCAATTCCAGCAATTGCATAGCCAACTGCCACCAACAAGGGTTTGGGGTTATAATGGAAGTTACCCTGGTCCGACGATTGAAGCTTTTCGTGATTCAATGGTGACCGTACAGTGGGTCAACAACCTTAGAGTTGTGGAGACAGGTCAATTACGTACTTCGCATGTACTCACGATCGATACGTGTCTGCATGGCCCCAATGTATCCGGACTCACTCCTGTAGCGATCGCGCATCTCCATGGGGGGAAGGTCGCCCCTCATAGTGATGGTGATCCTGATGATGCATTTCCTCCCGGTGATTCTTCGGGTATCTATTATTATCCTAATATACAGCCTGCGGGCATCCTCTGGTATCATGATCATGCGTTGGGGATCACAAGGCTCAATGTCATGATGGGCCTCGCAGGATTGTATATGCTGAGGGATAGCCATGAATTATCGCTTGATCTGCCTTCAGGTGAATATGAAATACCCCTGGTCATACAGGACAAGTCTTTTCTTCCTGATGGCTCTATCATGTATCATGAAATGTTTCATGACCATTTTTTTGGAAACATGTTGATGGTCAATGGAAAGGTATGGCCATACCTCAATGTCAGGCAAGGCAAGTATCGTTTCAGGGTCGTCAATGGAAGTAATTCGAGAGCGTATACCCTGGCGTTATCCAATGGTGCAAGTTTTGCACAAATAGGGAGTGAACTTGGATTGCTCGAAACACCTGTGATACTTGATTCCCTCACTGTTTTACCCGGTGAGCGATACGACCTCGTGGTTGATTTCTCGGTTTATGCTGCAGGCACAGAGATCATACTCACCAATAGTGCGCCTGCTCCTTTTCCTGGCTTTGCGGGTGTAGGGGTGATACCGAATGTGATGAAGTTCATCGTCCAAAACGAGGCCGGATATACCGCACCATTGCCCGACACGTTGGCCATGGTTGAGGAACTCTTACCTGAGTATGCTGACGAAGAAAGATTATTTGAACTCATGACCATGGCTGCACCTCCCTGTGGTGAGCATAATCATACGATGTGGACAATCAACGGATTGATGTGGGATGACATCACTGAATTTCCGGTGCTTGGATCTACGGAAATATGGACATGGCACAACCAATCCGGGATAGCCCATCCGATGCATATGCACCTGGTAGCGTTCCAGATTCTCGATCGTCAGGCCATCAATGAAGTTAGCGGCGAACCAGAAGGCCCCATCATTCAACCGGGGGAAAGCGAAAAAGGTTGGAAGGATACCGCCAACAGTCCGCCCGGGTTTCGAACAAGAGTCATAGCCCGTTTTGATGGGTTTACAGGATTATATCCCTATCACTGTCATATCCTGGAACATGAGGATCATGAAATGATGCGGCAGTTTGAAGTAAGACCTTGTATACTCGTGACGGATAGCCTGGGAAGTGGTCCGGGATCACTACCGTATGCGATTGAATGCGCGCAAGCAGGGGATACGATTTATTTTGATCCATCCATTGCCGGCAAGACTATCAACCTTCAAGATACTCTACGCATAGACAAAGACGTAACCATTTTAAACACACATGCCGGGACAATCACCATCAGTGGTCAGAACACCTTGTATAGTATAGTGATCAGTCAGGAAGCCAATGTCAGTATGGGGCATATTAACCTGATATCCGGTAGTGGCAATTCAGGGAGAGCAGTGGTCAATTACGGCTATCTGACGCTGGAGGGGGTCACCATATTTGACAGTGTCGTTGAGGCGCAGACAGGTGATGTTATTTTGAATCAAGGGTTACTGATGATCAGGGGTAATTGTCAGATACTTA
>DATHZY010000216.1:0-3258 GCA_035458325.1 Saprospiraceae bacterium
TGAAAACATCGGTAAGGTGAATGTCATACCTCAAGATTTAGGAAGGGTAATATTGAATTTGATCACGAATGCTTTTTATGCCGTGTCCGAAAAAGCGAAAATGACCTCCCGGACCCCCTCCCCCCTGACAGGGGGAGCAGATTACGAGCCTACTATTTCAATTCAGACAAAACTCTTAATCCCCCTTTCAGGGGGCAGGGGGTTAGAAGGCACAATGGTCACTATTAGTGTTTCCGACAACGGTCCCGGCATTCCCAAATCCGCGTTGGACAAAATCTTCCAACCCTTCTTCACCACCAAACCCACTGGTCAAGGTACAGGTCTCGGCTTGTCCTTGAGTTACGATATTGTGAAAGCACATGGCGGTGAATTGAAAGTGGAAACAAAAGAAGGCGAAGGAACTGTATTTACCATTCATTTACCCATCAGTTGATGATAAGTACTCATGGGATTAAATTATAAACCAGACTAAACGCTTACTAAATGAATTCCGTAAAATCCGTAAATCCGTATAATCCGTGATTCAGACAAAGGAAGATATCCTCAAGACACCTGGGGATGAACTTCGCATCAACACAAAAGAACATGCAATTGCTTTATTTATAATTAATTTACCCTTGCAAATACCCATCCCTGAATTATGAATATTTTAGTAGTCGATGACGAAAGAGATGTACAGGTCCTGTTTGAACAACGATTCAGAAAAGAGATCAAGAACAATGAAATTGAATTTGCCTTCGCATTTTCCGGTGAAGAAGCGTTGCAATACCTCAATCAAAATGAGCATGGGGCCGTGCTAATCCTGTCAGATATCAATATGCCCGGCATGAGTGGCCTGGAACTCCTCCGCCATATCAAGGAAAAATACCACGCGCCTCCCCCACTCGTGATGATGATCACCGCTTATGGAGATGCGGAAAACTACAACACGGCCATGCGTCTGGGAGCCGATGATTTCCTGACGAAACCCGTGGAGTTTAATGTCCTTAAAGAAAAACTTAAAGCAATACAGTAATGGCCAAAATTCTGGTGGTTGACGACGAAGCTGATCTGGAAGCTTTGATCAAACAAAAATTCAGGCAAAAAATTCGTGAACATCATTATGAATTTGTGTTCGCTTCAAACGGCAGGCATGCCCTGGAGCAACTCGCTGTTCATGGAGATGTAGATGTCGTGTTGAGTGATATCAATATGCCCGAAATGGATGGCCTCACCCTGCTTACCAGGCTGGCAGAAGAAAATGTACTGCTAAAATCTGTAATCGTTTCCGCATACGGCGATATGGAAAATATCAGGACCGCGATGAACCGCGGTGCCTTTGACTTCATCACCAAGCCGGTCAATTTCGAAGATCTGGACCTGACGATGGAAAAAACCATCCGCCACGTGCAGCAGAGCCGCGAAACGATGAAGGCCATCAAGGAGAACAATATCCTGAGGATGTACGTGGATGAAAATGTCCTGAAGTTTATGGCCAGTCGCGAATTCGAATCCTCGCTCATGGCCAATGATACGATTGTGGGCACAGTCGCCTTTATTGATATCTGCAGCTTCACGACCATCAGCGAAAACGAACCCCCGGATACGGTCGTCAAACTCCTCAACAATTATTTTGAAGTGATGGTGAAGGAGATTATAGACCAGGGAGGCTATGTGGACAAATTTATCGGAGATGCCATCATGGCTGTGTTCCGTGGAGATTTTCACCTGGACAGGGCCATCGATGCCTGCCTGGCGGTACGTAACCAGATTGAAAAACTCCCTTCTTTACATGAACATGTAGATTTTACCCCCCGGGTATCTATTGGCATCAACAGCGGAGAAATGATCTCCGGCAATATCGGGTCCTCCAGCCTGCGCAGGTTAGATTATACGGTGATCGGTGATACCGTCAATACCGCACAGCGCCTTCAAAGTGTAGCCGCCCCCGGAAAGATTGTGATCAACCAGGCAGCGTATGACCTCGTAAAGGAGTCTTTCAATTGCCTGAAGGTAGGTGAGTTTATGTTGAAGAATAAGTCAATCCCCGCCGTCATTTATGAAGTACTGGATTGATTATCAGCCAACCCCAAAGCCTGCATTACCCATAAAATGAATGTTTTTCAGATATTTGAGGACTAAACAAAGAGAGAATACACGAGCTATTTCCGGATTATGAGAATCACCTTGCTTGTTATTGCCTGTATTTTAAGCACCTTGAGCCTGTCTGGCCAGGGATTCTATTCCCGTTCAAATAGCGAAATCAACGTACCGTACTCTGACGCTGATAACAACACGGATACGATACCCTCAGATGACGAGACTGCCCCGCATGTCTACATTCCCAATATATTTTCCCCAAATGGTGATGGCACCAATGATCTGTTCCAGATCCAGGTACCCGTAGGCAATCAGGTGATGATCACCCGGTTTTTCATTTTTGACAAGCGGGGAACGAATGTATACTCCCGGTACAATATGCCTGTTGCCCCTTCCGAAGACTGGTGGGATGGCTCTTATAAAAATTTTAATATGAGCCCCGGTGTTTTCGCCTATTACCTTGAAGTGCAACTTTCAAACGGTGTGCGAAAAACCTTCAAAGGAAACGTTACGCTGGTGCGTTGATTTATCTTGCCTTTCCAACCAAGGCAGTCACCTCCTTGCGGATATCGGAAATTTCCGATTTCAATTTCGCCTTCCTCGCAATTCCTAAAGTCAGTAATTTCCAGATCAGATAAAATGGAGGGCGGAAAAACATCCCTGAAAGCATCAACATCACCCAACCAAGGACGATCCACAACGGCCATCCGGCAATCAGGCAAGTAGTCAGCAATATCAGGCTGATCAAAGGATACAAGACCATGGCGGCACCTACTGTCACCGGAGATTTAAAGGTATTGGCTTTGATTTTGGAAAAAATGATGCTCCGCACACTTCTCCATATCCAACCACCCGAAACCAGCCAGATCAATTTAAGTAGCAATAGGATACCCAGTACGAGTCTGTTGGCCATGACCAGATCAGGAAAATAAACAGCCTCGGCAATTTTCATTTTTTTGAGCGTATGAAAATAGGTATGCACTTTATCAAGGAATGACTTATGCCTGTCATGTTGATTGACCACATTGGAGAGCGTCACAAGATCATCGTGTGCTGTACCCTGAGGCCTTCCCGCCTGCACACATCGCAGATATACGGATGCCAGCACATCATAATGATGATCATAGCCTTCATCGGTCACCTGGATGATCAATGGACTCATCGAATCACTAAGCGTGT
>DATHZY010000217.1:0-4083 GCA_035458325.1 Saprospiraceae bacterium
TGCCTGTGGACTTGAATTCGATTTTACAGCTGTTGCAAACCGGATTACCATTTCATATGTATTTGGTTCGGAAGAGTATCTCGAGTTTGTCGACACTGAGTTTAATGATGTATTTGGATTTTTAGTCACCGGACCAAATCCACTGGGAGGTAATTATACGAATCTGAATATCGCCACCATACCGGTCAATGTGCCCGTGACGATCAATTCCATTAATGATGTACTCAATTCAAGCTTTTATGTAGATAATCCTCCACCAACCAATTTGACGAGAATAGAGTATGATGGATACACCGTCGTGCTCACAGCATCTCTGGATATCATTCCTTGTGAAACCTATCATTTCAAACTGGCGATTGCTGACGGATCAGATTTAAACCTTGACTCCGGGGTGTTTCTCGAAGAGGCTAGTTTTGAAGCCAGCCTCCAGTGTCAGGATGTGACTTTAGTACTTGGTGAGGATGGTACAGGTAGTGTGACCCCAGAAGAATTGATCGCCAGCGACCTGGATGCCTGCAATTTTTCCTTTACAGTGAGCCAGGCAGATTTCGTGTGTTCCGATGAAGGTGAAAACGTGGTGACCGTCACAGCCGATGATGGGATGGGGACCGTATTAACCTGCGAGGCCATCGTCCTGGTTGTCGTTCCCGAGGATATCCTGACTATTGATTTTGGACCTGAATGCAGGACGGTATATCCCGGATACGGCCCTTCAGCCTGCACGACCTTGACTGCAAACGTCAGTGGTGGTAATGGACCATATACGTATCTGTGGTCAACCGGAGAAACTACCCAGTCCATCAATGTTTGTCCTGCGGTGTCTACAGACTATACGGTAACGGCTACTGATGCAAATGGCTGTGTTGAAGTGTCTGGCACTATTCATGTCGAAGCGGTTGACGTCCATTGTGGGAATAACGGGGACAAAGTCCTTATTTGCCATATTCCTCCTGGCAACCCGGATAATGCCTACAGCATTTGTATTTCTCCAAGCGCTGTTCCTGCCCATTTAGCCCATGGGTGTTTTCTTGGAGATTGTGCTGAGACCGCAGATCCCTGTGCCGGGGAAAGTCCCTTTATCATCCACCACGATGTTATAGACCCTGATGAAAATGGTGCTGAAGTCCTGATTTGGCCAAATCCGGGAAGTAATGAAATCAATATTGAATTGCCATTTATAACAGAGGGAAAGGTCACCATCGAATTAATGACGCCTGAGGGAGTTCAACTCAGTCTTCTTTCACTCAAGGAGGGCATCAGGAAGACAACCCTGCCGGATCTTTATTTGCGCCCTGACGGGTTGTATTATGTCCTCATCAGAGACCAGACTGGTCAGCAATGGGTGCATAAATGGCTGAAAAGCAACTAGACAGATCATTTTTTTTTAGTCAAAGGGTGAAAGTGGAGACTTTCACCCTTTTTTATTTGTAATCAATTGATTATACATGTAAAATGACGCTATTTCATTCAAATAATTGATAATCATGGCGTAACAAAGTAATGATTATCATATGTATAAAGAGCTATCAAGCAGATATATAATTTTATAAATCCGAATTTTAAACCAATAAAAATTGGCAATCTGAACTTATTGACCAATAAAATCATTTTTAGAAGGCAAAAACACGCTTATTATTTAAGGTATAGCAAGTATTAGGTTCATTCATGTAAATTTGCGGCGTTTTTAGGCGTTGGATCTTTACATCTGGACCGCTGCCTTTGACAAAGCTCAGAAAACCACACTTTAATTTTTAAAACAGAGAGGTTATGGCCACTCAGAAAAGTACCAAATCAGCAAAGCCGGCACCAGCTAAAGCTAAGTCGTCTAAGAGTGCTGCCCCTAAGAAGGTAGCTCCAAAGGCCCCGGTTAAGGCTAAAGCCAAGGCTAAGCCAGCACCGGTTGCAAAAGTTAAAAAGCCAGCACCGGCTACAAAGAAGGTAGTACCCGCAAAATCCAAAGTAGCGGCGAAACCCAAAGTTGTTGCCAAGGCCAAACCTGTTCCAAAGCCCAAACCAGTTGCTCCAAAAGCAAAAGCTCCGGTTAAACCAGCCGCAAAATCGAAACCAACCAATAAGAAGGTTGTAAAACCGGCACCAAAACCAGTAGCTAAGAAGGTTGAAGCCAGGAAACCGGCACCCAAAGTTCCGGCCAAGCCTGTTGTGACTCAAAAGGCAAAAGCTTCGGTACCAACTCCGGTTTCGAAGCCTAAAGTTGTTGTCGCCCAAAAAGCACCAAAGGCAGTTGCAGCGGCTGCTACCGGATCTCCTTCTAAGAAGCCGGGCACATCTAAATCAGTGCCCCAGGTTGTAGCCAAAGCTCAGCCTAAGGCACCAATTGCAGCCCCGGTGATCAAGCCAGTAGCACCCGCTCCTAAAAAGTCCGAGGCAAAGGCAGTAGTAAGCAAACCAGCCGCCAAGCCATCTCCTTCAGTCCCTTCACCAGGATCCAAGGCCACGGATAAGGTTGGAAAGCCATCAGTCAGTACAAATACACCGGCTGTAAAGGCGGTAGAGCATAAGAAACCAGAAGAAAAAATAAATAAGCCAATTGCTGCACCTGTAGTAAAGCAAACCGAAAAAATGTCAGAGAAAAAAGAAATCAGACCGGTGGGAGGAACCACAATCACAGAAGAACCACAAAAATCAAGATACAGCGACAAGGAACTTGAAGAGTTTGATCAGCTCATCGATCAGAAGCTTATCGTGGCCAGGGAACAACTTGAGTTTTATCTCAAGCAATTGGAAGATATGGCCGAAAACCCTGACAACAAGATCAAGGGACTCGATGACGGCCTCAGCAGCCTGGAAAGTGAGCGTGTCAGTTCGATGGCCTCACGCCAGCAAAAGCTGATCCAACACCTGGAAAATGCTAAAATCAGGATTAAGAATAAGGTTTACGGCATTTGCAGGGAAACAGGTAAGCTCATTTCCAAGGAAAGACTTCGTGCCGTGCCACATGCTACGCTGTCCATTGAAGCCAAACAGGCCCAGAATTAATTTAACCAGGACCGATTTCCAGATCGTATAGTCCGTCATGCCTGTTCCTCCTCAACAAGGAATGATCATGAAGGAAATGCGGATGGCTATTGTTTCTGCTAACGACTGTTTATGTCCAATCGTACACGTGCGGTTTTTATCATTGTATTCCTGGTGCTGCTCATTGACCAGACACTCAAGATCTGGGTCAAGACCAATATGGAGTATGGCCAGGAATTTGGAATCCTCGGACTGAGTTGGGCCCGGATCCATTTTGTCGAAAATGAAGGTATGGCCTTCGGACTTTCTCTGGGAGGTACCTGGGGCAAGCTTGCCTTGAGTATATTCCGTCTGATTGCTGTCGGATTCCTGATGTATATCATCCATACCCTGATCAAGACAAAGGAGACGTTTGGTGTCATTCTTTCCTTTTCATTGATTCTCGCCGGAGCACTGGGTAACATCATCGACAGCGCTGTATACGGTTTGATATTTTCAAATACACCCTATCATGGTGGATTGGCAACTTTGTTTCCACCAGATGGTGGATATGCTCCATTCCTTTTTGGAAAAGTAGTCGATATGCTATACTTCCCGCTGATCGACACGACGCTCCCCCAGGGATTTCCTATCTGGGGTGGTGACCGCTTCCAGTTTTTCCGACCGGTGTTTAATGTATCAGATGCTGCCATTTCCACAGGGGTTATCACCTTGCTTCTCTTCCACCGCCGGATATTCAAGTCAAGGCATGAACATGCACCTGACGTGATGCCGGAAGGCAATTCAGATAAACCATTGGTATAGGCACCAGGTAATTTTCACTCTTTCCAGACTATGGCATGCAGCAGATCGCGGGTAACGGGTTACCTGGGTGTGTGATCGTGATATCCTGGCATGTAGTTTGGGCCTGTGATACAGATATTTAAAAAAGAAAATTGTCTTGAGGATTCGGACTAACGTCTAGTCCAGAGGAGGCCCTGAAGAGGAAAAAATTTGGGATGGGAATAGTGGTAATCGTTTTTGCTGATAGACCCCGTTTTACTTGCACATAAATCGGTTAATGGCTTTCACAGCGTTGCTTACGCGTTGATAATCGATAGTATAGTG
>DATHZY010000218.1:0-2097 GCA_035458325.1 Saprospiraceae bacterium
GTTCTATTTGTGTAGTGCCATCATAAATCAGCGGCGCCCATTGATTGGTTTCACCACCAATGAAGCCATAAAATTTTTCAAAACCGGAATGGGTTGGCCAGCGATCCAGCGGACCTGAATTGGAGATTTCCCAAGGGGGAGTTTCATGATACTTGCCAAAGGCAGCGGTGTTATATCCATTCTGTCGGAGTACCTCTGCCATCGGTGTTATGGATTGGGGTCTGACACCCGTATTCCCCGGAAAGCTGGTAGCAGTTTCCATAATGGATCCTGCATTATTGCTGTGGTGGTTGTAACCGGTCAGCAAGGCAACCCGCGTAGGAGAGCATAATGCGGTGGTATGAAAACGGTTGTATTTCAAGCCGGCGTTTGCGAGCCGGTCAAGGTTTGGCATGTGGACCGGACCACCAAAAGATTCAGAAGCTCCAAAACCCATGTCATCTACCAGCACAACCACCACATTGGGTGCTTTCGCCGGCGCTTTTACCTCAAACCTGGGTGGCGCTGTGACATTCCGGGCGTCTAGTTCTGTGTACGTCTTTCGTGCGGGCTCCTTGATGGGGAGTGAATTGCGGTCTATTTCCTGGCCATAGATGTGCCCGGTAATAAAGAGAATCGCCAATGCAATCAGGTGATGCAAAATGAATTTTGGAAAGTCTTTCATCTTAATTGTTTTTACATAAGGAGTTAAAGGTAGATGTCTGACGATGACAGGTTTAATGACCAAAATCATGCCCTGCGATGATTGAAATACATGCTGCCATCTGTCATGGCAATGATGTGCATGAGTGAGCCTAATGATATCGGTCATAGGAATCCTGCCTGATACACAATAGCTTAATCCGGTATTTCAAATTGTATAAATCATGAGAAAGTTATCCTTGTTTTCAAATCTAAAGCTGTCAATCCGGATGGTACTGTTAATGGCTGGTTTCGTCCTCTTCGTGGCCTGCCAGGAGGAGTCCAGGGGATTTGTGCTTCCAGAAGGAAATATTGCTGCTGGTAAACAAATGTTTTCTTCCATGAATTGCACAGATTGTCATACGGTAGGAGATATTCCGTGGGCCGGGCCTGGGGAAAACGATTATCCGGAGGTTAAGCTAGGTGGCGATGTGACTTCACTGAAGACGTATGGGGAACTAGTTACCTCTGTTATCAATCCATCCCATAAGATTTCACAAAAAAACCTATTGACTGATCAACAGTTGACTACACCAGAAGGCATGTCAAAGATGTCAACACGCACATACAATGAGATCATGACAGTGCAGCAACTTGTAGATATTGTTGCATTTCTGCAATCTGAATATAAGTTGGTGATGCCGACCAATCCATATCCATATAAATAGTTGAATTCAAAGGTCATGAAACTGAAAATATATGCCACTGCCGGCTTCCTCTTTTTGTATGCGCTGACGATGCCGGCCCAGCGCACAGGTTTGCTTGATCAGTTGCAGGAAGAAGAGCAAAGAGCTATCCAGGCGATCGCACTTTATCCGCAAAAAGAAAGGACCGTTATCCTTGAAGCCTCAACCCATCCGGAAATCCTGGTGCGTATGGAAAGCATACGCCGCAATACTGAAAAGCAGTTTAAGGATAAAATCATGAACCTGACGGAAGATGATCAGCGGAAGATTTACAATCTCGTGCGCTATCCTGATCTGGTGGATACGATTTGTAAACATCAGGAGAAGCTATCCAATAAGGAAATGACTGCATTGCTGCAGGCCTATCCGGAAGAGATACATGAAGACGCGGAGCATATCCAGAAAAAGTATTTTGAGCTTCTCAGGGATATTCAACATCTGTATAAGGATGCTGATGATGCATTTCATTCTATGCTATCGCCTTATCCTGAACCTGCCCGGCAAGCGTATTTGGCCTTGATGAATTTGCCGGGGGTAGTCACTATCCTGACGGACAATATCAGCATGACCATCCTACTCGGAGATATCTATACGAGCAATCCACGGCAACTGATACATGAACTCGATTCGCTAAACATTGTTGTGGCTGAGCAGCAGGCCGAAGAACTGAGTGCATGGAAGACACAACTGGAGCAAGATCCGGAAGCAACGCAGGAGTTTGAAGAAGCAG
>DATHZY010000219.1:0-2183 GCA_035458325.1 Saprospiraceae bacterium
CCAAACGCCAGGACAGCGCATAGTTAATAGACTTGCGTAGGTGTAGTCCAAAACCGTATCCAGCTGGAAATGGAGCCTCAACATCGCCGGCAATAAAAGCAGATCCGCCATGCAGGCCAATTTCCCACATACTCTTGGGCCTCGCTGAGTATTTGGATTGGCCGCTCCTCCAGAGTTTGTTCTGCTCCGGATTGACGGTCATTTCGTCAGCTATGTCCGGGGACATAAACTCTCCGGTAGCTGTTTGGGCTCGGAGAGCATTAAAAAATAACATGGGGATACTAAACAGCAGGACAAGGTGTACTCGTGTCATAGGGTTCAGGTTTAATGAAGAAAGACTATTTGTGTTTTACAAAAGTATTCTATTTCTCTAAGATATGCTATAGAACCAGCAAAATTCATTCCTTGAACACGGGTAATTGGCGATCAGAATGAGATAGTTACGAAAGAGATTAACATATTACATTAATATTTAATATATTTACCTCATGATATCTCATTGGTTTATTCCGGACGAAAAATCGTCCATCCGCCCTGAGCGATTGAGTAAAAACTCCCTATGGCATAAGGTCAGGTTTCTGCATGACCAGGATGTGGCATTCAATGCCAGCGACCTTTTGGTGATCAGTTTTGACCGGAGCATATCGCAGCGGATTAAGAAAAATCTGTACCAGTTTAGCACCACTCCTTCCCAGGCACTGAATCTTGTGGATTGCGGAAATTTCACTCAAAACCAGGTAGAAAACATTGTCCCGGTACTTAAGGAGATCCGGGAGAGCGGGGCAATGGTTCTTTTATTGGGTGCTCCAATAGGATTCATGCGCCTTCAGGTGGAAGGTATCCGGATGGCAAGTATTATCCGGGAATCTAATCTGGATGATGATGTCTATCTCCGCAATACCCAGAGTGGGATCATGTATCAGTATATCGGCACACAAAGGCACCTCGTTTCTGAGACCCACTTGAATGTGGAAGGCCATCTGCGACTGAGCGATTTAAAAGATGACCTGTACCTGGCAGAGCCGTGTATCAGGGATTCAGATGTCATGATTTTTAATTGTGACAGCATGAGCGCATCAGAGGCCGGTTATATTACCGGGATGTCCGGAAGCGGTCTGACGGTGATAGAAGCCTGCCAGTTGTTTAGGTATGCCGGTGCAGCGCAATCACTTTTTTCTGTTGGAATTTATGGCTATTCGCCAGATGCAGATGAATCAGCCATGATGGGAAATGCCATAGCGCAGATGATTTGGTATCTCCTCGAAGGCTCTACGCTGCGTGAAGATCCGGAGAAGAGCGTCCTGACACAATATCATGTCCAATCCAAGGATCATGAGCATGCCTTATTATTCTTCAAGAGTGAATTGTCGGGAAGATGGTGGATTGAAAATAAGGCAGGACGTAAAGTTCCTTGTTCTTATCAGGACTATAGAAAAGCCTGTGAAGAGGACTATAGCGAACTGATCATCAGATCTGTGTTGGGATAGCGCGCTGTAAAATGGTATTGTCAAGGTTCAAGTAACGTCTCGAGTTGCATCGACCTGGAACCCTTCAGCAACATAGCTTTTCCATTACATTTGTCCCAGCGCCACCTTGCCTTTAAGGATTGGATGTCATCATAAGGGCTTATACGGGAATCATTCATCCCTACAGTTTCGTATGCTTCTTTAAAGGCACTACCGACAACGAAGATACTGGAGAAGGACATAGAAGCTACCAATTCCAGCATCTGGCGATGTGCAGCAGAACTCTCTGTTCCCAATTCTTTCATATCTCCTAATACCAGCAATCCATCAGGATATTGTGCTGCAAAGGCACGAACCGCCAGTTCCATACTGGAAGGATTGGCATTATACGCATCCTTGACGATAAGGCAACCATTTCGCATGATCGTTTCTGAACGGTTAGCCCTCGGAATAAATTCGGACAGCGAATCCACGATGAGTTTTTCATCGACTTTGAAATGCCTTCCAACAGCTAACGCTGCAAGCATATTTGAAGCATTGTAATGGCCAAACATTGAGGAATGAAAAGTAAGTCCGCTATGTTTGTCAGTCATGGTAAATCCGGTTTCACCAGGATGTGTACTGTAGGAGAAATTGTTTTGCGGCTTTGCGGATGAATCAAATCCGTAGGTCACTTTTTGTATCAGGGCCTCACCGATTTGACGCAGGTGTGGGTCA
>DATHZY010000220.1:0-2310 GCA_035458325.1 Saprospiraceae bacterium
GATCTTTTGGCAGCCTTAGTCACTGTATCTCCATATGAGGTTACAGCCAAAACCCTGCCACCATTTGTAACTATCACACCATCCTCGGTGGTAGTGCCTGCATGGAAGATGATGACGTCATCTTCATTAAGAATATCAAGCCCATCTATCTCAAACCCCTTTTCATAATTACCAGGGTATCCCCCACTGACAGCTACAACCGTTGCTGCTGCGCGTGGATCGATCTCCACTTTGATACCGGCAAGTTGTTGATGGGATGCAGCCAAAAAAAGTTCAACAATATCGTTTTTTAACCTCGGGATAACTACCTCGGTTTCCGGATCCCCCAGTCTGCAGTTGTATTCGATCACATAAGGCTCCCCATTCACATTGATCAATCCGAAGAATACAAAACCTTTGTATTCGAATTGCTCTGTTTGCAGCCCTTTTACTGTTGGCTCAATGACCCTTTCCCTGACTTTTCTCATAAATTCATCATCAGCGAAAGGTACCGGGCTAACCGCACCCATGCCTCCCGTATTCAATCCGGTATCACCTTCCCCTATCCTTTTATAATCCTTTGCCTCCGGCAGAAGCACGTAAGACATACCGTCCACCAGCGCAAACATGCTCAGTTCTATTCCTTTCAGGAATTCTTCAACTACCACTTTTTTGCCCGCGTCTCCGAATTTGGCCTGCTGTATCATCAGCTCGAACTCAGCCATGGCCTCCACATGATTCTGGCAGATGATCACACCTTTACCGGCGGCTAGTCCATCTGCTTTCAATACAATGGGAATGGGCAAAGACTGCAGGTAAGCAACCCCCTCTTCATAATTGGTCAGGTCAAATTCGCGATAAGATGCCGTAGGTATATTATGCCGCTGCATAAATGCTTTTGCAAATGCCTTGCTGCCTTCCAGTTGTGCAGCATGCTTCGAAGGACCTATAAGCGCTATATGACGTAGTGCGGCATCTGATTTAAAGTAGTCGTAGATCCCATTTACCAGCGGTTCTTCCGGCCCTACAATCACCAGCTCAATATGCTCCCTCAGGCAGAGCGACTGGATAGCCAGGAAATCATTATAAGACATATTGACATTCTCTCCGCACAACTCAGTGCCCGCATTCCCAGGGGCAATAAAAAGTTTCTCGCATAAACTGCTCTGACTGATTTTCCATGCCAATGCATGCTCCCTGCCTCCTGATCCTAAGAGAAGAATTCTAACTGGTTTCATAATGATTTGTTTTCAAGGATAGGTCGAATAATTCTGCACGAAGATATATTTCTCCATTTTTTCAGGGGTTAATTTTTTATAATTTCCCTATTTTGCCCGCCACAAACTAAATAATGACTACAACAGGTTCGTCACAAAAGCATCCCAGGGGTCTTTATGTACTATTTGCAACTGAAATGTGGGAAAGGTTTAATTACTATGGGATGCGAGCCATCCTGATCTATTTCATGACAGAAGCCCTCATGTTTTCCAAACCCTTTGCGTCTGAATTATATGGAGGATACACAAGCCTGGTTTACATTACCCCACTTATTGGCGGCTTCATGGCAGACAGGTACTGGGGAAACAGGAGATCCATTGTGCTGGGTGGCCTGGTAATGGCACTCGCCGAATTTGTACTTTTCTTTTGTGCCAGCCTGTATAAATCTGCACCTGAAACCTCCACCATGCTTTTTTATACCGGCCTGGGCATCATGATAGCCGGAAACGGATTCTTTAAGCCGAACATCTCTTCATTGGTAGGACAACTCTATGAACCCAACGATAAACGATCTGATTCTGCATACACCATCTTTTATATGGGTATCAACGTTGGTGGCATGATAGGACCCTTTGTGTGTGGATTAGTGGGCAATACCGGAGATCCCTCAGATTTTAAATGGGCCTTCCTGGCGGCAGGTATCGGGATGCTGATCAGTGTTGTTACCATGCTCATGCTGCAGGACAAGTATATAGTTGACCCCAATAATAAACCCATCGGTGTTACCCCGGAACACATGGCTAATACAGCATCACCTATTAAGCATCCAACATCTATCGTTTCCCTGCTGAGTGTGGCAGGTATATGTTTGGCCGCTATGGGTCTGCTTTACCTGCATGCCCAGGATATTTTTGACATTAGTTTCCTGCTGCTTGGAGCACTGGCGGTGATACTCTATGTGATCTTCGGGGACCGGTCACTTACTAAAGAAGAACGGGAAAGGATCATCGCCATATTTGTGGTATCATTCTTTGTCATCTTTTTCTGGAGTGCTTTTGAACAAGCAGGTGCTTCCCTGTCTTTCTTTGCCGCTGAACAAACCAGGCTTCGGAT
>DATHZY010000221.1:0-5662 GCA_035458325.1 Saprospiraceae bacterium
TCGGTCATGAAGCGATCAAAGTGCAATGCCAGGCGCAATTAGACCTCGCTAAGAAAGTTGGTACAAAAGCAACACAAAAGAGAGTGCTTGCTGAAGCGCCTTCAGATGAGGATTTGAAGAAAGTCATTGACCAATTCAGTCGCCAGCGAATACTTGATATATCAAAAGGTGCCCTTGAGAAATCAGTTCGTAAAGAAGGATTTGATGCTATCAAGAAAGAACTTGTCGCTAAGTTAACTGAAGAGCAGGGTGAAGAATACATGAAGGAAAAAGCTGCATTGCTCGACATGTATTACGAAAAACTCAAGAAGGATGTCATCCGCAATTTTGTCATTGATACAGGTATGCGGATCGATGGTCGCAAGACAAACGAAGTCAGGCCTATCTGGATTGAGGTTGATTACCTTCCGACCACACACGGATCTGCATTATTTACAAGAGGTGAAACTCAATCACTGACCAGCTTGACACTGGGTACGAAGAATGATGAGCAGTTGCTGGACAACGCGCTCGATTACCGATATGAGAAATTTATCCTTCACTATAATTTCCCTGCATTTTCAACCGGGGAAGTAAAACCATCACGTGGCCCGGGTCGTCGTGAAGTTGGGCATGCTAACCTGGCTGCCCGCTCACTGCGTAAAGTATTTCCGGAAGGACAGCCATATACATTGAGACTTGTTTCAGATATCCTCGAATCAAATGGTTCATCTTCGATGGCTACGGTTTGTGCAGGTTCGCTTGCATTGATGGATGGAGGTATCCAGATCAAAGCCCCTGTCTCAGGAATAGCGATGGGATTGATCAACGAAGGAGGAAAGGCAGCCGTATTGTCCGACATCCTTGGCGACGAAGATGCGCTCGGGGATATGGACTTTAAGATCACCGGAACCCGCGATGGTATCGTTGGTTGCCAGATGGATATCAAGGTAGACGGGTTGAGTTATGAGTTGCTGGAGAAAGCCTTGTTACAGGCTCGTGAAGGAAGATTACACATCCTTGATAAAATGAATCAGGTGCTTCCTGAAGCCAGGGAAGACCTCAAGCCACACGCTCCACGTATCCTTGAAATCATCATTGAGAAGAGTCAGATTGGTGCTGTCATCGGCCCTGGAGGAAAAGTTATCCAGGAGATCCAGGCCTCTACCGGCACGATCATCAATATTGAAGAAGTTGGAGATAAGGGAATTGTCAATATCGCCAGTGCTAATAAGGATTCACTCGAAGCGGCAAGACAACGCATTGTCGGTATCACCTATGTGCCTAAAGTAGGCGATGTATTTGATGCCGTAGTCCGTACGATCATGCCCTATGGTGTGTTTGTTGACTTCATGGGCAAGAGTGGCTTGTTGCATGTTTCCGAAATATCCTATTCCCGCATAGATAATGTAGAGGATGTATTCAAGGAAGGTGATATGGTCAAGGTGCAGTTAGTAGAAATTGAAGAACGCACCGGAAAGATGCGTATGTCCAGGAAGTCATTGCTGCCAAAGCCTGAGCGGAAGAAGAATGAGAATGGTGAGTACGAAGATGGATATGGTGAAGAAGGGCCTCCGGCACGGGAAGAAAGATCTTCTTTTGGTGACAGGGATAGAGGAGACAGAGGTGGCGACCGCAGAGGCGGAGGTGGTGATCGCAGAGGTGGCGGCGGAGATCGTCGCGGCGGCGGCGGCGGAGATCGTCGTGGCGGCGGTGGCGGCGGTGATCGCGGACCGAGAAGATAAATAGCACAAAAAAAATGAGCCTCCTTACGGGAGGCTTTTTTTTTGCAAAAAGCATAGGGCATAGGGCATAGAGCATAGGGACTGTCAGGAGACAGATTGTGCTGTGATTCAATAGCCAATATCCAACAAGGAAGTAAAAGTTAGAAGTGGGGATTCTATTGGTGTCAAGGAGCAAGGGGACTGTCAGGAGACAGATTTACCTACTCTGCCATGTACACTTTACTCTATGCCCTAGGCTCTCTGCCGCCCTATGCCCTATGCTCTATGCCCTATGCTTATTTGATTAGCATTTCGAAAGAATAGGAAGCCGGGTCAATCGGGTCCGTAGTGGGCCGGGTTTCCGGCTTGACGAGATGGAGGTAGATGGAATAGGGGCCGCTGTAGATGGTGTCCTGCCAGTTGTTGACGGCAAAGAAAGTGTCCCGGACGGTGGTGCCATCCTGGTCAATGGAAACAGCCATCACATACCTGCCAGCCCAAACGCAATCAACATTGGTCACATTGCAGCGGCTGTCTTCGACCACGGCATCCAATTTCATTTTCCAGTCAGTCTGGGCCAGGCACCATACTTCGCCGATCTTAGCTGTAAAGGGTTTGTTAAGTTGTGCTTCATTGCACATCAAACCAGAGGCTGAATTAGGTTCGCACTTTTCGGTGACCAATACAAACAAGAGGGATACCGTTAAGGAGATGTAACTTTTCATATCATTTTGAAATTATTAACCATGAGGAGTCAAAAAAAATCGTTTTACTGGTCACAAATGGACTTCCTCAATACACTACTAACGTTGGGAAAGAAAGTTTTTGTGGTAAAGCAGGCCGCTAAATTGATTAAAATAAAATAGACCTGACGAACATTGAACTTTTTGATGTCCTGATTTGTACCTTTTATGTCTTAAACCTTAAAATCCAGGCAACTGCCATGCGTCAACTCAAAATTGCTAACCGGATCACAGCCCGTGAGAGCCTTGCCCTTGAAAAATACCTTCAGGACATTGGTAAAATTGATATGCTGTCTCCTGAGGAGGAATCCAGGTTGGCGGGTCTTGCCAGGAACGGAGATCAGGCTGCACTGGAACGACTGACTGAAGCAAATCTCAGGTTCGTCGTGTCTGTTGCCAAGCAGTACCAGAACCAGGGACTATCCCTGGGTGACCTGATCAATGAAGGGAATGTGGGATTGATGAAGGCGGCCAAGCGGTTTGACGAGACGAAAGGGTTTAAGTTTATTTCTTATGCCGTCTGGTGGATACGCCAGAGTATCCTGCAGGCTATCATTGAGTATTCCAGGATCGTACGGATGCCGCATAACAAGTCTACGTCCTACAACCGGCTTAATGAGGCTTACGTATCCTTCGTCCAGGAATTTGAGCGGGATCCCTCACATGAGGAGCTTGCAGAGTTGCTCAATGTACCCATCCGAGATGTGATCAATAATATGCCTGGTAATAACCGGCATATTTCCTTTGATGCTCCGGTCTCCAGTGATGAGGACAGTTTCACCCTGCTGGATATGATTGAAACGGATGAAGAGATGCAGCCGGACCTGAAACTGATGGAGGAATCCATGCGGCTTGACATCATGTATAGCCTGAGTGCCCTTGCACCCCGGGAGGCTGAGGTCCTTGCCTTTTACTTTGGACTGAAAGGCGAAAAGCCCTTAACGCTGGACGAGATCGGGGAGCAACTGGAGTTGACCCGTGAGCGGGTACGCCAGATCAAGGAGAGAGCAATACGCCGGTTGAGGAAAACGATGAAGCGGAATACTTCGATGCGATCTTATATGTAACCCGGCCCCATCCTCAGGCTTGAATCTGTTTATATCCAGCCTTTTCATGTTATTTAACCTTTTCCAACCTTCCCGGAGGAATACTTCAGTACCCTGTTTTCAAAATTGCGGTAACTTTCCAGCCAAATTATGATAGAGGATTTTCTCAGGGCCCTCCTGGGCATACCACCCGGTGCCACCAGAATCAATAAGGATCTTGCAATCATGCGACAGCTTACCAAGCCTGTGGCTGATGAGCTTATTCCCTGGGAGGATGAAAATGAGCTGGAGCTCATGGCCCTGAAGATGGAGATCAGGTCCCAGAAGCGAGGAATGGACAGGATCCTCTTGGGCACCATCCAATCCATCTATGTGGAGCCGATGATCACTTTCGCCTACATGGATTATGTCAAGGGTTCACGGGAAGCTTTGCTTTACTGCAGGAGCAGGAACATGGAGATTGTCTACCGCATCAAGAGTAAATCCGTTGATGTATTCCTCAATGGTAACCAGGTAGCTATCATCGACCAGGAAAACACCATGTATGGATTGAAGTCAAGGAGCGCATTGGGCAGAGTGAAGCCGTACTCCGCTGATTTGTTATCTATTTTCATTCTGGACCGGGAAGCCGGACACTTATTTAATCCATTGAGGCCGCACTCTGAGGTACAACGCGCCTTTTTCCTGATGACCAAATTGAGCGAAGAGGAAGGGCGAATATTCCTTGCTTTGGGCTTGTATGAAATGATCACCCGGATGTTAGTAAACAAAAAGAAGAAATAACCGTTTTCGTAACGTATTTTTAACACTTCGAACAGACCAGAAACACGTATGAACGTATTTGATTCAGTAAGGGTAGTGGTTTACAGGTTTCATGAAAAGGGACTTGAGATTTTTTTAGTCAACACCGGACTTGAAGAGGAAAACTGGAGAATTCCCTTTTCTGATATTGCCAAATACCCTGTGAAGGATCTCGAGGTAGGTGACCGGTTTATCGAATTGGAGTCCGATCCAAACCCGGACGGTTCTACCAGCATCACCTGTGCCATTGAGGGGGACTGGCATGATATCCCTTCCATCCGCAAACTGATCAAAGAAGACATCAAGCTGGTGACTTCTAAGATTGACAAGGTTGTGCCTGAACTTGAAAAGGGGACCTACTTTGCGATCAAGGAAGCTTTCAAAAAGGTCATGCCAAATGAATACAAAGTCCTGCATGAATTGAAGGACATTTTGTTACACCGGAATATGATGAAGAATATTTAAGCTATCAGCCGTCAGCTATCAGTAGTTGAGGCGATATTAAAAAAATAGAGACGCGATTAATCGCGTCTCTATTTTTTGGTCACCCTTTTATTTTACTACTTATTTGGTTGAGGTGTAAGCCTTAGATAAGGTTTGATGTGTGTGGCTCCTTTAGGAAACTTGGCGGGGATATCCGCATCCGGGATGGATGGAAGGATAACTACATCTTCTCCATCTACCCAGTTGGCAGGAGTAGCTACACTGTGATTGGCGGTTAGTTGGAGCGAATCAATCACGCGCAGGATCTCCGCAAAATTTCGTCCGGTGCTTGCCGGATAGGTCAGTGTCAGTTTTATTTTTTTATCAGGGCCGATGATAAAGACACTTCGTACAGTTGTTTTCTCTGTGGCATTGGGATGGATCATGTCATACAGCATGGCTACCTTCTTGTCTTCATCAGCGATGATAGGGAAGTTGACGGTTGTATGTTGTGTTTCATTGATGTCCTTGATCCATACGTTGTGTGAAGCTGCACCGTCTACACTGAGAGCGAGCACCTTTACATTTCGTTTTTCGAATTCTTTTTTCAGCTTCGCGGTCTGTCCCAGTTCAGTAGTACATACCGGAGTGAAGTCTGCAGGATGGGAGAAAAGGAGTCCCCATGAATCACCAAGAAATTCATAGAAATCTATATGGCCTTCATTTGTTTCGGCCTGAAAGTTTGGCGCGATATCGCCTAGTCTGATACTCATGAGTATAGTGTTTAAGGTTGATTAAGTATTGTACAAATCAATTGTTGCATACAAAGTTAGGGATTTAGCTATCTGGTATCAGCTGTCAATTGTCAGTTTTTTGGGCTGAGATTTATGATATTCGTCATTTTTTTAAAGGATTTTTAATTTTTGTATACAGGCATCACCAATTT
>DATHZY010000222.1:0-6051 GCA_035458325.1 Saprospiraceae bacterium
CAGGAACCCTGGAAAGAAGTATCAGCAGTTCTTATGATGACGCAGAGGAACATCAGGATAATGGTGCTGTCAATCCGGTTCGGGAAAGTCTATCCTTGACCTCGCGTGATGGATTTCAGAAAGTTGGCTGGCGCTTTCAGAACATAACGATTCCACGCAATAGCTATATTTATTCTGCACATATCCAATGGACCTCTGCGGATACCTCCTCCTCACCCGCTTCATGGACGCTGCAATCTGAATGGGTGGCAGACGCGCCATCCTTTAGCCTGGCGAAATACAATCTTTCATCCAGGACCCGTTCATCACAGGTAGTCCAATGGTCGCCGGCTCCGTGGTCTACCTCCGGGACGACCTATATGTCTCCCGATATCAGGCATGTGGTCCAGCAGATCGTCGATCAGTCTAACTGGACCAATGGAAATGACCTTGTATTGTTGCTGAGAGGTACCGGACTAAGGGAGGCCTGGAGCTATGATGGTGATCCCATGAAAGGGGCTAAACTGCTGATCACTTTTGATAGTATGTGCACTTCTTCGGGTATATGCTATGTCAACATAAATGCTTCGGGTTTGCAGACAGGTGTCTCATGGGCAGATGCTTACCGATCGCTCGAACAGGCTTTGGATCGTGCGGCACATTGTCCGGATATCACAGAGATATGGATTGCCGGGGGCACTTATGCCCCATATTTCGAAGTCAGCAGGTCTGCAGGTTTTAATATTCCTTCCGGCATAGGTATCTATGGCGGTTTTGAGGGCGATGAAACGGATATTTCGCAACGGGTGTATGGAGCGTATCCGACCATATTGACAGGGGATATCGGTGTTGCAAATGTTTCTTCGGACAACCTATACCATGTGTTGACCATGCTTTCGGGGGCTGAGGGCGCACTGATGGATGGCATCACCATCCGGGATGGCCTCGCCAATGGGGCTCTCCTGGACCTCCAACGGGGCAGCGGATTGTTTAATCTGGGCAAGATCACGATGCAGCAGGTGATTATCGAAGATTGCTCAGCACCCCCGGTTTACAATAGCCCGGGTTCGACCCTGACTGCCAACCAATTGCTGGAAATAAGGCAATAAAAAAAGACAGGCACTTTTTTTGCTGGGGATTACTGGATAAAGGTTACGTAATCTGCTGGAAACATAAAAATAATATATGATAAATATTTGTCATATAAACACAATTGGATACTTTTGTTACCTGTTGGCTCTGGAAGGCTCAAAAGGCCACTTCAGGCTAAGGGTATATTTCTAACTTTGCGTGCGCTTTACCGCACCTTACCGATTTATTGATCCTATGTACATGACCAGAATCCTCCCATTTCTGATCCTTTTTTGCCTTGTTCAGGCAATTGAAGCACAGACCGTCCTTTCCAGGGTAACATTCCCGATTGACGAAACACAGACCAGGAGCGATCTCGCGAAGGCAGGCATTGACCTGACCCACGGTCATGGAGGCACCAGGAATACGTTTACTACCGAGGTACAGGATTTTGACCTCAGACGTTTTGACCAGATCGGAATACGCTACACAGTAGACATCCCAAACCTCTCCATTTACCGGAAGGAATTAGCACAGGCCCCACGTCGTGAAACGGTCCTGGATTGCCAGGATCATACTTTTGATGAAATCATCCCCAAAAATTTCGAACTCGGTCAGGTGGGAGGTTATTTTTCAATGCCTGAAGTGCTGGATCAACTGGACATCATGGCCTTCTTATATCCTAACCTGATCTCCGTCAGAAAGCCGATCGGTAATTTTAAGACCTGGGAAAACAATAGCATTTTCTGGATTAAGATATCTGACCAGCCGGAGACAGATGAAAATGAACCGGAGGTATTGTACACCGGCCTTCATCACGCGCGTGAGTTGATCAGCGTCAGTCAGACGATCTACTACATGTGGTATCTCCTGGAAAATTATGACAAGGACCCGATGATCAAGCAGATCATCGATCACACCGAACTGTACTTTGTCCCTGTCATAAATCCGGATGGACTTAATTATAATATCGGGGGTTATGATGCTGAGGAAGATGTTTTTACAAGGAATCATCGTAAAAATATGAGGGACAATGATGGCAGCGGATCCTTTGAACCCGATAATGACGGTGTCGATCTCAACCGTAATTACGGATATGAGTGGGGACACGATGAGGAAGGTTCATCATCTTTTCCCGGAAGCGAAACCTATCGTGGCCCATCCCCCTTTTCAGAACCTGAAACACAGGCTATAAAATTTCTATGCGATAACCATGATTTTCAACTGGCGCTCAATTTTCATTCCTATGGAAATCTGTTAGTCTATCCATGGGGCTTCAGCGATTCGGTGACCGCGGACTCCATGGTATTTAGCAATTATGGAGAGTTGATGACTAAACTCAACCGGTTTGTCTATGGTACAGGAAATCAAACCGTCGGATACATTACCAATGGAGATTCGGATGACTGGATGTACGGCGAGCATGGCACCTTTTCATTTACACCTGAAGTGGGGGATTCGGAGGATGGATTCTATCCCTTGCGGGAGCGTATTATTCCACTATGCCAGTCTACCGTTGAGCTCAATCTGATTGCGGCAAGGTTAGTCAATTCCCTGGTTGAGATCACAGATGAATCACCAAAGTTTATTCAACCAGGTGTCAATCCTCTTGACCTGGGCATCAGCCGGTATGGCCTGATGGAAGGCGAAGTGGCTATTTCATTCAATGCCCTAAGCCCACATATTTCAAATGTGCCCGGATCTTTTATCCTCGATCTTGAAAAATTTGAACCTCACGAACGCAAATTGTCCTTTACGGTCGATAATCAGATTGCTTATGGTACTCCCGCTCAGATTGAAATTGTATACCAGCAGGGAGATTATATCTTCAGGGACACACTGACAAAGATCCGTGCAGATTTTAAGACCCTCATTTCGAATGATGGTGATATCACACAATGGGATATCAGTGAGGGGATGAACTGGGACGCTACGGATGAGACCTATCTGACCGGTCCTGTGTCGATCACAGATAGCCCGGGCGAACCCTATAGCCCTGACTCACACGAAGCTATTTTATTGACTGATCAGATTGACCTTCAGGAAATAACCTCGGCATATGCACAATTCTGGGCTAAGTGGGAGATTGAAGATCATTATGACTATGTCGTGTTCCAGGCGAGCACCGATGGCGAAAACTGGGAGAACCTTTGTGGAGAGCAATCCAAACTCGGATCCCTGTTTCAACTATATGAAGAGCCGCTTTATGACGGCAAGCAAATACACTGGGTGTTGGAAAACGTTGATTTGAGCGCATACCTCGGTCAGGTGATTCAATTGCGTTTCCTGCTCGTGTCTGATGGGTTTGTGCACAGGGACGGTTTCTATTTTGATAATTTCAAAGTCATCACCATAAAAGAAGGTTCAGTCGCCACCACCGAAGTGGATGCAGCTGCTTTTTCGGTTTATCCAAATCCAGCCGGAAATTCCTTTACCATCAGATTGCCGGAGATGACCAATCCTTCTATCAAGGTGTATAACTCCGTTGGTAAATTAGTCTATGCTGCCTCAAAGGTTGGAACATTATCACATGAGATCCTGACCTCTACCTGGACAGCTGGCTTGTATCACTATCAGATTTTTTCAGATGGTGTACCTGTACATCATGGTACGGTCAGCGTGATGCGGTAATATTCAATAGCCCTCGGCTTTAGTCGCTGGGCTGTATGAGCAAATGCCTGCAACAGTTAATCCTTAATTGCCCTCGGCTTCAGCCGGGGGAAGCAGTATCACAACAAATTCGGCTTTAGCCACCAGCAGGATTTTTCTTTTGGCTAAAGCCCAATACATACAGCCCACTAGCCCCCCGACTTGAAAGTCGGGGCAATTATAGATTTCTAAATCTATTCTCACCAATGTTAAAAGGTATCAACAATCTCTCTGTCCTGCAAAGGACAAATACTCAATTGCCCTCGGCTTCAGCCGGGGGAAGCAGTATCACAACAGATTCGGCTTTAGCCACAAGCAGGATTTTTCTTTTGGCTAAAGCCCAATACATACAACCCACCAGCCCCCCGGCTTGAAAGCCAGGGCAATTATAAATTTATACATCTTCTTCTCACCACTATCTCCTCAGATTATACCTTCCCATAAGTATTACCGATATTTGCAGCCCGGTATTGAAGCCCGCATTTGGATTCATACGGAAGTAATTATCCGATTTTAAAACACGCAGGAACATGGCCATTGACACACGATTTCTCACCCGGTTGGGGATAAAGAAATTTAATAACGGCACCTCTACGGGCCTCAAATCATCCAACTCCAAAAACTATCAGCCTTCGCCTTCACCGGTGGATGGACATCTCATCGGTGCAGTGAGCAATACAACACCAAAGGAATATGACAAAGTCATCCGTACTGCCGAAGCCGCCTTCGCGACCTGGAAGATGATGCCCGCGCCAAAGCGTGGCGAAATCGTACGTCAATATGGCGAAGCATTGCGTCGTCATAAAGAACCACTCGGAAGACTGGTATCCTATGAGATGGGCAAGAGCCTTCAGGAGGGATATGGCGAAGTGCAGGAGATGATTGATATCTGCGATTTCGCTGTTGGTCTCTCACGTCAATTGTATGGTCTCACGATGCATTCAGAGCGCAGTCAACATCGCATGTATGAGCAGTGGCACCCGCTAGGCATCGTTGGTGTGATTTCAGCTTTTAATTTTCCTGTAGCCGTATGGTCATGGAACGCCATGATCGCGCTGGTGTGCGGGGATGTTGTCGTATGGAAGCCTTCCGAAAAGACCCCACTCTGCGGAGTGGCATGTATGAATATTTTCCAGGAAGTTCTTAAAGCAAATAATCTTCCTGAAGGAATCGTCTCCCTGATCAACGGCGATTATCGTGTTGGTGAATTACTCACGCAGGATACACGCGTTGCACTCATCTCAGCAACAGGTAGCACGCGTATGGGGAAGATAGTAGGAGCAGCCGTAGCGGCAAGGCTTGGCAGGTCTTTACTTGAATTGGGTGGAAACAACGCCATCATCATCACTCCTGAGGCTGATCTTAAAATCGTACTGACGGGCGCAGTATTCGGCGCAGTAGGTACCGCAGGTCAGCGTTGCACCACCACCAGGCGATTGATCATCCATCAGTCCATCTTCGATAAAGTCACCAGGGCACTGGTCAAGGCCTATAAGCAAATACAGATCGGCAATCCACTCGATCCTAAGAATCACATGGGGCCATTGATTGATATACAGGCTGTGTATCATTACCAGAAAGCACTCGAAGCGATCAAGAATCAGGGCGGTAAGATGCTTGTGCCCGGCGGTGTATTGAAAGGCAGGAAATACGGAAGCGGTTGTTATGTCCTCCCTTGTATCGCTGAGGTGACTAATGATCTTCCGATCGTACAATCAGAAACATTTGCTCCTATCCTCTATGTCATGTCTTACCGGACACTGGATGAAGCTATCCGGATGCAGAATAATGTTCCTCAGGGATTGTCTTCAGCCATCATGACCAACAACATGCGTGAAGCTGAGCAGTTTCTTTCCGCAGCAGGATCAGACTGTGGTATCGCCAATGTCAACATCGGTACATCAGGTGCCGAAATCGGCGGAGCCTTTGGAGGTGAAAAGGAAACAGGCGGTGGTCGCGAAAGCGGATCTGATGCCTGGAAAGCCTACATGCGCCGCCAGACGAATACAATCAACTGGGGCAAGGAACTACCGCTGGCGCAAGGGATAAAGTTCAACATTTAGGCAGAGCGCAGAGCGCATAGAGCATAGAGTGCATAGGGCCTAAAACATAGGGTCAAATCAAAGCAATCCGTATGTTGTAATTGGGTTCGTGTATGTCGGATCAAAAACTCAATCTCATGAGTAAAACATAGTGGTCGTCAAAGACGGCAAGGAAAGAACTACTCTTTGCTCTCTACTCTCTGCGCCCTATGCTCTCTGCCCTATGCCCTCTGCTATTTCACCCGGCTCCAGTACATCGTTTTTCCTAATATTGGAAAACCAATATAGTCGGTAACCTTCAGTTTGTCCT
>DATHZY010000223.1:0-5455 GCA_035458325.1 Saprospiraceae bacterium
CTCTTTGCCCCTTGCCCCTTGCTCTACGCCAAACAAAATCACCACCGCAATACTCAGAAAAAAGAAAGTCCCCAACTTATCCGTCTCCACAGTATCATTGAGCGTGAGGATAAACAAATTGCAACAAAATGAAATCAAAGCAGCCATCAGAAATTGCTTTTTAATACCGGGTCCCATCCTGTGATAAGTCTGTTCACCATAAATTAAAACGCCAACCAATAGTATGATAAAAATCACCAGCCCAATCATGCCTTGTTCCACCGCCACCATGAGATAATAATTATGCATACCCGAATGTTCCGGATTGTCGCTCACATAGGTTGTAAAATGCCTGTCAACATAACTGTGATACACACTATAAAAAGTTGCTGGCCCAAAACCAGCCACTGGTCTCTCTAATACCATATAATAGCCTGCCACCCATCTGTAAAATCTTTCCACCGTGGAGATATCCTCCATATTGTAGGTAGCGGATACCAGATCATCAAAGTTCTTGTGGGTGATGGTCTTTTCATAGTCTGGCGAATAACCAATGTAATTATTGTCATACGCCAACCAACCTACAATCATGATGCCTCCTGCAAGCGCCAGCGGTATCGCCACGCGCATCAGCCGGAGACGAATTACAAAATAGGCTCCAATAGAAAGCGGAACACAAAGCCACGCCGCCCGGGTGTAAGAGAAATAGATTCCTGTCAACATCAGACCAAGCGCGATGACCAAAAATCGTTTGACCCACTTATTGTCAAACCACTGCCTCATATACCACGCGAAAGGAATCAAAATACCTAAGCTGCACGCATAGTCCACGTGGTTACGATAGATTGGAATGACTGCATTGTTGATGGTCGAAAAGGTAAAGCCATACTGGCTATGCCGTGCCAGGATGATGATCACCGTCATGATGAGTGGCACCATCACCACCATTCCCCAGGTCTTGAAGTCCTTGATGTCTTTAAACAACAGCAACGGGATCAATATAAAACACACCAGGTACCATGATTTGGCAAGGGTATATTTTATAGAGATCATCGGTTCGTCCGAAATCACCGTAGTGAAGATGATCCAGAAAAAATGAATGACCAGCAATACAAAGACCGGATGGAAAACAAAACTGAAATCCAGCTTACGGTGATTGATGTACAAATAAATAGGTAGCAGCAAGCATGACAACCACATTAATGGTTCGGCTGGAAAATCAGTAGCAAGACCGCCCGGTAAATCAACCTCTACTGCAAAGGGTATCGTAGCCCATATTGCCAGATAAAGCAACCTGAAATCCCTGATGCCCCATGCCAGCGTCACAAGCCCTGTCGGCAGTATCAGCAACAACCATTCGTCAGTCGCCAGGTAGGCCAGCAGGCACAGGAACAGGAAAGCCACCAGGCCTGCAAACAGTACCCCGGTTTGCCTGAATTGAGATATGATCCTCCCTGTTATTGCTGACATCAGGCCAAAGATATAGGTTGGTGGTCAATAAGTCTTAGGGTGGTTGGCATCTGGAATGCCATCCAACGGCAAAAATGGGAGGCACTCTGCAGGTTGGCGGCGAGAATAGTTCGACTACGCTCACCACGGCGCGTCATCCAACGGCCAGCCTGGCATTCTCGCTGACAGCCGGAATTGTTCCTACAGGAATACCAGTAGTCTTCCCATGGGATAAAACTCTATTTTTACGCCCTTCAACCAATCTGTGGGCCGTGCTCGAATTCTTCAAAAAGAATCATGTATTCAATAGTCTGTTGCTGTTGCCCTATGCATTGGTCATCCGGAGCGTGGTCATCCTGTTTCCGGAAGCCAGGATCAAAGGTGAGATTTTAGGCAGTTGGGGAGGGGACTTTATCACCTTTACCCATACCTGGGGAGCCGGAGAGTTTTTCTTGTCCACTTTCCTTGTGTTTATCCAGGCTGCCATTATCAACAGGCTGTTTATCAAGCAAAGTATGATCGGTGAGATCAACCTTTTTCCTGGATTGTGCTACGTACTTCTCACCTCCCTGCATCCTTCGTTTATAGGGATTTCTTCCATACTACTGGCCAATACCACAATGTTGATTGCCTTCGGCTATCTCTTTGATGTTCTGAAAAAAGATCGGCAGGAGGAGACCCGGTTTATGGCCGGTTGGTGGCTCTCCGTTTCCGGGCTCCTGTACTCTCCCTATTTCACCCTGATCCTCTTTGGCTTGCTGGCGATGAGCATGCTCAAGACCCTCAAGGTCAAGGATATCTTTCAGTTCGTGACCGGCTATATCAGCCCTTTTCTGATCGGCTGGATGATACGTGTGATCATCACCGGGGATATTAATCCTGTCATCCTGGAGATGTTTAGCTCCTTTGGCCTTCCGGAATTAGGGGTCATGTATAACCTGGCGGACATAGTAACCCTTTCTGTCATGGCTTTGTTGTTGCTGATCAGCCTGTTAGCCTATTCTCAGATTATCGCCCGCAAAAATATCCACGCACAGAAGAAGATTGACACCATGTACGCGCTGGTATTTTTTACCATCCTGATGGCATTCTTTGTGCCCGTCATATCGATCCAGTATCTGATGGTCCTGATCGTCCCTTTCTCTCTCTTTATGGCTATCCTTTTACGCGGTATCAGGCATCCCGCCATAGCCGAATCGCTCCACTTTATCCTGTTTGTCCTGGCGATTATCACCCAGTTTTTATTTTTGGTGTGAAGGAATGCCGGCTTAATATTAAGCCTATGTATTCCTGCGTTTAAGGAATAATATGCTGAAAATCTACTGCTCCATGCTACCTATCCCCTGTCTGCGGGGATGAGCCAGATGACCTGGACATATATTGCAGATGATGGTGTCCGCTATAATGTAGGTCTCTTCCATGGGGACAACACCGGACACCTGCTGGTATATTGTAACGCGCGCATCGTGGTTATTGACTTCAGTGTCTTGTCATCAAAGAACTATTCCTTTTTTATCAATGACGAACTCTGTGACCTGGTCATAGAAGAAAAAGACGGCAAGTTCCTCTATGGCTTCAAAGTGGACGAAGTCACGGATACTGCCCGCAACCGGGGCCGGCGCAAAATGATCCGGACCGAAGTCCGGCAGAGCCTGCTGATCGGTTTTTTATTTATCCTCATCATTCTGCTGATTGGCTGGCTGGTATTTCGTTTTAATAGCTAATTTTGCCGCCCCCATGGTAGAACGATTAGATACCCATATTGAATCCCTCATTTTTGTAGCCCAGCAACCTGTAAAGCGAGAGGACATCAAGTATAACCTGGAAAATGCCCTCCAGGTGACTGTCGACGAGACCAGTGTCGACGAGGCTTTGCAGCGCCTGCAGGAAAAATATTGGGATGACAATTTCGCCATCGAGATCGTCGAGGTAGCCGAAGGTTTCCAGTTTGTAACCAAAGGAGCCTATCACCACATCGCTGGCGCCTATCTTAAGCAGCTCACTAAGAGACGTTTATCAAAAGTAGCTCTCGAAACCCTGGCCATCATCGCCTACCGGCAGCCAGTCTCGCGAGCCGAACTCGAGCAGATCAGGGGCGTCAATGCGGACTACGCCATCGACAAGTTGCTGGAAAAGGAGCTAATCGAAATTGCCGGAAGATCAAGTGGGCCGGGCAAACCATTGCTCTATGCCACGAGCGCCAAATTCATGGATTATTTCGGACTCAGGTCGATCGAAGATCTGCCCCAGCTCAAGGAGTTCCAGGTGCCTGCCGAAGAGATCGGTGAACCTTCTGCCCTGGAAGAGGTTGTATCCTTTGAATTACCGCAACCGGAAAATGACAGACACGGTCAACTACTCCCCGCAGACGAATCAGAATAATCTACAGCCATGAGTGATGCCCTCGTCAACAGAGTGGCCTCCAGCGGCCTCATTACCCTCAAACCAGAAGAGTGGGCACCCTCCACTCAGCCACTGGTATTTGATCTCAAGGATTATCTCTTCATGTCCCTGATTCTCAAGGAACAGGATTTTAGGGATAGCATGAAGGCTCACGACTGGACACAATACAAGGACAAAGTCCTTTGTGTCTTTTGCTCCACCGATGCGATCATCCCTAGCTGGGGTTATATGCTGGTGGCTACTATGGCAGCTCCTTTTGCGAAAGAAGTTTTTTTCGGTACCCCAGATCAATGGGTCAGCCGTCAGTTGTTGCAGTACATTGATCAACTGGATCTCACCCCCTATACCGATCAGCGGGTAATCATCAAAGGTTGCAGCGATCATGTAGCTATCGGACCTGAAATCTATGTGGCCTTGACAAGTAGACTTGTACCTATAGTCAAGTCTCTTATGTTTGGTGAGCCATGCTCTACCGTCCCTGTATTTAAGCGTCCTAAGGGAGCCTGATAATTCAGTACCTTCAACCCGTGTACACAGCAGAATCAATTGCTTCGCTTTTTCCGGACGGGACACATATTCTTCCGGATCCCCAGGCGCCCGTCAGGCATGTTTGTATCGACAGCCGCAAAGCTGCATGGCAACCCCAGGCTATCTTTCTTGCACTTCAAGGCGCACGTGCGGATGGTCATCGATATATCCAGGATGCATGGAATCAGGGGGTGAGAAACTTCCTGGTGCAGGAACAAATTGACCTTACGCAATTGCCGGAAGGAAATTTTATTCGCGTACCAAATGTGCTGGAAGCCTTTCATGTATTAGCCGCACATCATCGTGATAACTATACGGGTAAAGTAGTTGCTATCATCGGCAGCAATGGTAAGACCTGGGTCAAGGAATGGCTCTACATGCTGATGTATCGTGATCTGTCCGTGTATCGTAGTCCAGGGAGCTATAATAGTCAGGTGGGTGTGCCGCTCTCTGTGTGGAATATTCCATTGGAAACTTCCTACGCGATAATAGAGGCGGGTATTTCAAGCCCTGGTGAAATGATCAAGCTTCAAAAAATCATCAGGCCGGATATCGTGGTGTTTACGCACTTTGGAGATGCGCATGATGAAGGATTTGGTGGAGACATACATGCTAAGCTGAGTGAAAAGTTGATCATGTGTGCAGAGGCTACTTCTATTGTTTTGCCGCATGATCAGCCATTGGTTTATGATACAATGCATACCATGTTTCCGGATAAATTTCAATTTACCTGGAGTATGCATGGCTTAGGTCTCATCAATGGTTCAGCCGAGAAAAAAGGCGATGTTTCGCAAGTAACGGTGCAACTTGAGGATAAAGAATTTAAGTATAATCTTCCTTTCACTGGCATCGTGCCTGTTTCAAATAGCCTCGTGTGCCTGACCACTTTTGTAGCACTGGGTATTCCGATCGAAAGCAGATTGAAGGGCTTTGAAGATCTGCAACCGATTGATATGCGTTTGAAAGCAGAAGATGGAATACAAGGTTGCGTATTGATCAACGATAGTTATAGCCTTGACCTTGATTCGCTGCAGTACGCTTTAGAAAGTCTTGATATCGCTGGGCAAACGCAACAGAAGACATTAGTACTATCTGA
>DATHZY010000224.1:0-5183 GCA_035458325.1 Saprospiraceae bacterium
TCAATTGAAAAGCCTTTCCACCCATGGAAAGGCTTTTTTTATTTAAGGCTTCCACCACATCAACCCACTCCGCTTCTTATACGCTGCAAACTCCGGATACCGTGCGAGTGATTTATCCTTCCTGATCATGCCGGGGATAAAAACAAAACTAAAGAACAAGACGATCCCGATATATCCCATCCAACTCATTGACAACATTGCAAAACCAACATAGATCATCAGCTCACCGAGATAGTTTGGATTGCGGCATCGCGTGAAGAAGCCATTGGTGATCAGCCCGGGCCTGGCTTGCAGTGTGAAATATTTCTGCGCATCACTTCCAAAATGCAGGACCATCCCAAACATATTCAAGGCAATGGCTCCGGCGATCAACATATCACCCGGCTCCTTGTGCTGGCTGATCAGGATAAAAGGTGCGATCCAATACATCCCCAGCGCCACGAAGACCAGGACGGCGTATGGTATTGAAACATCTTCTTCCCATTTCTTGTCCGGGTACAGCCGGTCCTTCATCAGCCATAGAAAGCCATAGCTCCCATGGAGTGCCAGGTAAACCCATGCACCGGTACTGAAGTTGTCAAGCCAAAACATCAGGCTGAGGACGACTCCTGCCGTGAGCCCTTTGTGTAAATTGATGGGATATTTTATCTTCATGAAACCAGCCGTAGTCTATTGGTTGATGTTAAGAGAAGCAATTTACGGATTTGGAACCTTTGGTGATTTGAAATGTAGGATACCGGGGAGTAGAGGATTTCAAATTGGCCTGTTTATTTGTAGTAAGATCCTTTCTTTATCTTGTTAAAACCTCATTCCATGAAAAAATTTGTCCTCTTACCAATCCTCTTGTTCACTTTCTGTATGGCAGGCGCGCAAAAGACGGCCAGAGTACACGGTACGATCACCCATCCTGAAGGCGATATGGTCTATCTGAAATATTATAAGGATTACCTGACCTATGATGAGATAGTAGTCGATTCGGCAAAGCTGGATAAGAAAGGAAACTACCGTATGCAATTCACCTGGGCGGCCCCTTATCCTGCGACCTTTTACCATGGTGATGAAATCACTGAGATGTATATATCCCCAGGTGATGACCTGCGGCTGACCCTCGACACCAAGGCATTTGATGAAACCGTAAAGTATGAAGGCAAGGGCGCGGAGATCAATACCTATCTGGCGCAGAAGGCATTATTATTTTCCTATATCAACCCGCTCATCTGCAAAGAAGACGAGCAAACATTTATACATCACGTAGACTCTGTGTATGAAGCTGAGCTCGCCTTTTTTAATCAACATTTCGCAGGTATCCAGGAGGATAGACCATCCATCAAGGCCTTTAAGGAATACGAACATGCAGAACTTATCTACGGATGGGCCAATACAAAAACGGAATATCCGGGCCTGAATGCTTATTTGAATAAACGACGGGAACCCACAAAAGTGTCCGACAGGTTTATGGATTTTATGAACCATATATCTATCAAGAATGAACCGGCATTGGTTTCAGGAGCATATCAGGATTTTATATCGGGCTATGTCAACAGGGAAGTCTCTAAACTACTACAGGCAGACACTTCCCTGGTAGCGATCCCTTTGAAGGAAAAGTACATTGAACAACACTTCACAGGCGAACTACGGGATTTTATCACTGCCCAATGGATATATACGCTATGGACAGAGGAAGATAATCTGGCAGAAGGGAAACGATTGTTTGATAAGCTGAATATGCATTCTCCAAACAATCAATATGCAGGCTTGCTGAATGAAACCTACACAATTGTATCAAAACTATCCCCGGGCAATCCGGCACCTGATTTTACATGTTTGGATCAGCATGGAGAAAAGGTATCCCTGAGCGATTTTAAAGGAAAGGTCGTATACATGGATGTGTGGGCGACATGGTGCGGTCCATGCAGGTCGGAGATTCCATCGGCGCAGAAACTCATAGAGGATTTTGAAGGAGAAGATGTGGTGTTCCTCTGCATATCGGTGGATGATGATGTCGATGCCTGGAAAAAGCTGATCAAGGATAAAGAAATGAAAGGTGTCCACGTCAATTCCAGTGGCAATTTTGATTCCGTCGTCGCCAAACTCTACAACTCAAAAGGCATACCCCATTATATCCTGATTGACCAGGAAGGTAAGATCGTGGATATCAATGCTAAACGACCAAGCGGTGGTATCGCCGAAGACCTGGACGCATTATTAAAATAAAAAGCCTCCTGGGGGTAGGAGGCTTTTTATTAAAGTATCACATTCGTAAGGCCTATTTCACACAACAAACTACTTACGGGTTTTTAAGAGCCTGGAAACATTGTCGCCTACTTTTCTACCCATTTCATTTCCGGTTTCGATCGACGGACGATAGTGGATGCCACCATACAATCTCGACAACCCAGCTTCTTCGCCTGCCTCTGCAAAGCCCGCATACGTACGTGGCATCATCCCTATTCCATCATAGGTGTGATCCGTAAATCCATAGTGTGGACCAAATACAGACTCAAGTGCAAATCCCGCAGAAGCTGATATGGTAGCATGTGCTGCTGTATATTCAGGATGCGGTGGTGTGCCGATATACGAATTCCAGCCACTAAGACCCATGTGCTTGCGTATATATGTGACAGGACGTAGTTGATGATAGGTATATTTCGTTTTCCATACACTGATTGTCGCATCATTCATCGTGATACCCAGGCGCACATAGGCATCCGCGGCTTTCATGAGACCGACATGGCCTTCGTCAATGACTTGTTTTAAGATATTGAACCAGTGACCAAAAGCAGTCACATATTGGCCATTAGGCGCATCATCCCAAAACGTAGCCATTGCCTTCTGCGCATCGGTCAGTGTCTGGGATATGTCATACACTTCCTTGACCATGTTATAAAAAGGAGTACCCGGCTCCACCGAAAAGGCAATCGGTGCAGGAGGTAGTGTGTTGGAGATACTATTGGAAAGCATCGTCCTGTTGTTGCCCCAACCAGGCAGATTGGCAGGAGCAAATGCGTTTGGAGTGGGTTCCCAGTATCCTTCTCCTAATAAGGTATAAGGGATAGCGGCTCCATCCGCACCATCCTGGCTGCTCCACTCGATGACCGCGGCAGCTATTTGTTGTCCGTATGTCACTGCTTTTTGCAACTCCGTCTCATTTTTAACCTCCACACTATATTTTGCATAGTAGGCATCTTCCAGCGAATCGATGCGTTGAAGATTCATTTGGTTTGAAGGATAAAAGGAGCGTAGCATTTGCGCGACAGCTGCATTGGCTGAAGCAGGCCAGAAAAGTGGTTTTCCCTGTGGGGCATCAGGTAAGTCAATCGTACCATTCAGTTGGTCGGCAATACTTTTGTAATGGCTGTCACCATGGACAAGTGATTCATACAAGGCCACACCGGTGTATGCAAAGTGCCGTGAATAGGCAATATGCGAAACGCCTGTAGTACGCTTCACCACCTGGAGATGGAGGTCGATCCAATCGGTGATTAAATCTGCATTGTAATGTTTAAAGTCAGCATCGTTCCGGATTGTATCTGTGTTCTCACAGGATGAAGCGAGCAGGACGATAGATAAAAGCAATAAAAGGTAATGTTTCATGATTTGTTTAATTTGAAATTTTTAAAATGATAAGGTAATAGGGTGAAGATTATTTTTTTGTGATGCGATGGAGAAGCTGATGCTGTGGATCACAGTGATCACCAGTCATGTGCAACACGCTCAGGCAAGGTTTTTTGGACTCATGTGTTATTAGGTTTACGTGAATAATTTAATATCGGGTGCAAACCTACGGGCACTTTGAAAGAAGCACTTTGCTGAGAAGTCCAGAGAATTGACTGATAGGGTCAGGCATAGATTTGTTGCTTCACGGAAGCAGGGGTCGTACCAAAATACTGACGAAAGGAACGGCTGAAATGGGATGGATTTTCAAAACCGCTTTCAAACGAAGCTTCGCTTACTGTTTTACCATGATGAGTCAACAGGTGGTGGGCATGATGCAATCGTTTTTCTAACAGCCATTTTCCAGGTGTCGTATGGAAGTATTTTTGAAAATCACGCTTGAAAGCGGACAAGCTACGGTTACTTAATTGGGCAAATTCTTCGAGCTTCAGGTTGAATGGAAAGTTTTCTTCCATGATTCGCTCCAGCGCGATGGACTGAGGCTCTTGCAGGAGTGAATTGAAATAGGATAATAGTTCACTATTCGCGGGGTGGTCTGCAATCGTCAGGATCAACTCCCTGAATTTTAATTCGAGCAAGGCTTTATCCGGTGCACGGCTCGTATCAAAATAGGGAATCATCGATTGAAAGAAAGCTTCTACGGACGGTGATTGATTAATCCGGATGATGGGTTGATATTTTTCACCGGAAGGCTGGAGCGGGGATGCTTTCGTCTTGAGGACATGACATATAAATTCATCCGGAATAAAGAACATAATGAGACAGAAAGGGGTATCAAAGAATTGTTCCACAATACATGCGCCTTTCCGTACTAGTACACAATCACCTTCCTGGAGTTCATAGGACTGGTGTGCGGTATGCCAGGTTTTTCGTCCGTGCATGACATAGATGATGTAGTTGTGCTGGCTCCACGCTTCCTGGAATTGGGTTTCGAGCGGGCAGTTAAACATGGTAATGAGTGAATCACCGGCATGCAGCTGGCGGTAGAAAGATGGGTTGCCTAGTACTTTGCTGTAGAGGTCTGTCACGGTATTGGATTTAGTTGCAATAATAAGGGAATCAGGAGAAATATTGTTCAAAAACAGACACTTAACAGGTTCATAATTAATGTGTTATGAGTATTATTTGGGAGAATTTGCAGATTAACGGCATACATTTTATGATGAACGGTATAAGTCTTTTCATAAGCGGCAAATGTTAAAAAATTGATGTCGGGTAAAAATTTTTTCTCTCATGACTTGTGCAACCAAAGCATTGCATATATATTTGCAACCAAATAGTAGCAGATCATGGAATCCAGAGTTAGAAGAGACGTATTTCAGGCTATAGCCGACCCCACCCGCAGGGCTATCCTCAGCCTCATCGCCTTGCAAGCGATGACCCCCAATGCACTTGCCGAACACTTTGACACTAGCAGACAAGCCGTATCAAAACATATCAAGATCCTGACCGAATGCCGCCTCGTGGACCAGGAAATCAATGGTCGTGAAATCTATTATCACTTCAAC
>DATHZY010000225.1:0-3042 GCA_035458325.1 Saprospiraceae bacterium
CCAAAGTGCCCAGCTCTTTGATATCAGCGGAGAAAAAATGCAGTTGATCCTTGACTTTCCTACGATTGGTGAGCCACATTATGCGCAGGCAGCACCTGCCGGCCTCATTACACCTAACCAGGTGAAGATATTCAAGATCGAAGAAAATAATCACCCATATGTGGCCAAAGGAGAAAAGGAATCGAAGGTGGTTCGCGAGGGGAACAAGGTACATGTCTATATGACCTCTATACGTTCACACTTTTCACCAGACAATATTGAAGGTGTCAGACTTGGTGATGAAGTTTATTTCCATGTTACCAATCTGGAGCAGGACTGGGACGTGCCACACGGATTTGCGGTGAAGGGCGCGGCCAATGCTGAGTTGCTCATCATGCCAGGAGAAACGGCTACGCTGAAATGGGTGCCGGAAAGAGTAGGTATCGTTCCGATCTATTGTACGGACTTCTGCAGCGCGCTCCACCAGGAGATGCAGGGATATGTGAGGGTTTCACCGGCTAACAGTAAAGTGCCGCTGACCTTCAGCCTGGGCGATACTGCACCACCAAGCGAGAATTAAGATGTTTGACTGACGCGCGTGTATAGCAAAGGGTACAAATGAACCACTACACATTTGTACCCTTTCTTTTTAAAACTAATGTATTATGAATACCAATAGCAGAATTTCAACGCTCTCCAAAATATTGCTGGTCCTGGCCGCCGTCTGCCTGGCGACCAATTTATTCTTGCCGATCTGGAAAATTGATTTGTTTGCACCTCAGTATCCTGAAGGATTGGTATTGTTGATCTATGCAGACAAGCTGGGAGGAAATGTCGACATCATCAATGGACTCAATCATTATATCGGAATGCAAACCCTGCATGCTGAAAATTTTATTGAATTCACCATCTTGAAATACATACTCGGTTTCTTTGCCCTGGCGATCCTGGCTGCAGCCATCATCGGACGCAAAAAACTGGTGTATACGGTATTTATCGCATTTGCCTTATTCAGTGTACTTTCCATGGTGGATTTTTACAGGTGGAATTATAATTACGGACACAACCTGGATCCGAATGCGGCGATCAAAGTGCCTGGCATGTCTTATCAGCCCCCATTGATAGGCTACAAGCAACTATTGAATTTTGGCGCTTACTCTATGCCTGACAGCGGTGGTATGTTATTTATCGCCACAGGTATTTTGCTTTTGCTGGTGGTCCTGATAGAGCGTAATGTATTTGTGAGGTGGTTGAAGAAGAAAGCAGTGACCACGACTACCGTTGTAGTCATCGGCTTGTTTGCATTTTCCTCTTGTAGTTCACCAGGCCCCAGGCCTGTAAAGATGAATGAGGACGTTTGCGCTTTTTGTAAAATGACGATTACCGATCCGCTCTTCGCCTCCCAGTTGACCACAATCAAGGGTAGGCAATATATATTTGATGACCTGAGTTGTATGACATCCTATAAAAAAGAAAATACCGTAGTGGAAGTCGATCGGTTTTATGTAGCTGACTTTTGCAGCCCTTCCGCCTTTATCGATATTGATCAGGCCATCCTCTTGCGCAGTGATAGTCTGCGCAGCCCGATGGGGGGCAACGTGGCCGCGTTCGCTATTCAGGATAGTGCCAATCATTATAAGAACCGCTATGGAGCAAGTGAGGTTTCATGGGCTGATTTAATGAGGTAAATTTACCCATGCGCACGATTTATCCCCAAATGATAAAGATCGTTTTCTGTACGCTCATGACCGGGCTTCTTATGCCTGCCGGTCTGTCACGCTCCCTTCATGTCGGAAGTGGTCATCCGTATGCTGCTGTTAAAGATGCAATCGCTACGGCAAGCCAGGGCGATACGGTGATCGTGCATGCCGGCACCTATAAGGAAGGCAATATCATCGTGGACAAGTCCATCACCCTGATGGGCATGGATTGGCCTGTGCTGGATGGGCAATTGAAATATGAGGTACTCTCCGTAAAGGCAAATCATGTAGTCGTCTCCGGTTTCGTCATTCAAAATTCCGGCCATGCTTCACTTGATGATCCGGGGGGTATCAAAGTATATGACAGCCGGGGTGTCCATATCATCGGGAATCAGTTAAGGGATAATTTCTTTGGTATTTATCTGCAGTACAGCAAGCATTGTATCATCAGGGACAACATCGTCAAAGCCTCCGGGACGGAAGAGCAACAGATAGGCAATGGGATCCATTGCTGGAAAAGTGATAGCCTGCAGATCGTGGGTAATACGATCTCCGGACACCGGGATGGTATTTATTTTGAATTTGTGACCGGATCTGTGATCTGGAGGAATATCGCTTTTGACAATATCCGCTACGGTCTGCATTTTATGTTTTCAAATAATGATGCATATATCACCAATTTGTTTCGTAACAACGGGGCAGGCGTAGCAGTGATGTTTACGAAGAATGTTAAAATGTTCAACAACACGTTTGAAGATAATTGGGGGGACGCATCCCACGGTCTCTTGCTCAAGGAGATCTCTGACAGCTATATCTTCAACAACCGCTTTGTCCGGAATACTTCGGGCATATACATGGAAGGCACTAACCGCATTGTAGTCGAAAAGAATATTTTTAAGGCCAATGGATGGGGAATGAAAATACAGGCAAGCTGTATGGACAATGTGATTCGCCAGAATAATTTCATGCAGAATACCTTTGACATCAGTACCAATGGTTCGCTGGTCCTCAATACGTTTGACGGCAACTACTGGGATAAATATGAAGGATACGACCTGAACAAGGACAATATCGGCGATGTACCCTACCGGCCATTAAGTCTTTTTTCAGTGATCGTCGAACAGAATCCACCGGCGATGCTTTTATACAGGAGCTTTATCGTAACCTTGCTGGACAGGTCGGAGAAAATCATTCCAACCCTGACGCCGGACAACTTTATAGACCAGGTACCTCTAATGCACATCATACCACTATGATTGAAATTCAGCATCTTTCAAAAAGGTTCGGAAAGTTCCAGGTACTCAAAGATGTGAGTCTTTCATGTGGTCCGGGGCAATGCATTGCCTTGATCGGCCCGAATGGT
>DATHZY010000226.1:0-2212 GCA_035458325.1 Saprospiraceae bacterium
CATCTTCCAGATCTTTATTAGCGCGCTCCAGAGAAGAAGCAGGGATAATATCCTTGAATAAAACAGGTCTGTACGCCTGAGAAATTCCGCCATAGATCGCCGTTGATTCTCCCAGTCTATACTTACTATTGATACCAAAGGCTGGAATATTATGCTCAATGTGATTAGGAACTTCAGCCGGATCGAGGTATGAAATGTATCCTGTCATGTCCGTTCCTCCCAACTCATAGCGGAAGCCAGGGGAGATGCTCCAATGTGGTGTGACATAGAGCATATTTTCAACACTCACCGCGATGCTCTGACTCTTGTAATACATATCTCTTCCAAAATCTCCTGTGATCGTTAGATCATAATCTGATCCGGTAGTGCCCATGCCTTGCTGTCGGCGGTGCATGTCGTTATTAAAATAACGGAGGCCTGCGGAAACGACACTCTTCATTTTGCCGAGGTGGTATTGGTGCAGAAGACGCAACTCAGAGGTCCTTGAATTGAAGTTGTCAATATTGACAGACCTGGGAGCGTATTGCAATGTAACCGGATCGATGACATCCGGCCTGGTGGCAAATCCTTCAAACTCAACACTATTGCGGGCCCCAAAAACACCGGATACAATCCATTGCAAAGAAGTAACTGCATTCAACTGCCAGTTGAGTGTCAACGATGGCACATAGATATCAGGATTAAAATAATTCCGTGACCGTGTAGACTGGCGTGGGTCTGCGTAGAACATACTGTCCGTCAATGGCCCGGGGATTTGATATAAATATTCACTTCGCCCGATTTCAAATTTCAGGTTAAGTTTTGAAGAGAAATCATATTGAAGACTTGCGAACTGGGCGGAAGCATCAGACTCTGCATTTTCACGATATCCGTCAGACACCCTGCGTTGATAATACGTGTAATAGGTCAGCTTGCCTACTTTACCTCCCAATGCATTGTATGAACTGAATAAGCCATAAGAGCCTACTGTATTGATACTTTCAAACGAAATGGGTTTTGTAGTATCTGCACTCTTCGATACATAATTGATCATGCCACCAAACTCAGCACCGTATTGCAATGCTGCCGTTCCCTGGACGATTTCAATATTCCTGATGGCTTCCATCGGCATGCTGTAGTGGCTCGCCGGATAACCATATATATCAGAATTGATCATCACGCCGTTTTGCCTGACGTTGTATTCCCAGCTTCTGTGTGCATCCAGCCCTCTGGTTGAAAAATTAACCTGATTACCGGATCCATCCATGTCGTAAATGAAGGCCCCCGGGATTTTCGCAAAAATCTGCCTGCCTGTCTTCTCGGCCAGGTTGGCAGGAAGATCTGTCACCGGCAGGACAATACTCTTACGGCCACCAATGATATACGTCTCATGTACATCTGGTAATTTAGTGGTTACTTCATTGAACCTGTACCCCTTGACGACGATGTCCTTCAGTTCAATATTGGCGGCAGAATCTATTTGCGCTGACAAGATGTCTAAACAAAAAATCGTAAGTATTGCCGGAAAAAGAAACTTGCCCATAGGTGTCCTTTGAAAACGCGAAGGTACACAGAACAAATAGAGACTTCTTTGTCCGAATATTAGAAACTCATTAGAATCTATAAATCCAAAAATTAAAAAGGGCCTTTACATTTGGCTGTGATTGCTTTGTATCGGCCCCTCTCTGTTACATAATCTGTCTGAGGATCTCCCGGTGACTGGCCTCCACATTGGTCTTGAACCGGTCGTACCATTTTTTCCATGCTGGCTTCTGCATTCCTTCGGCCAGTGATTTTTCATAGTCATCCAGTGTATCAAAACCTTCTTCTAAAATCAACCGATAACTATTCCCTGTGAAATCAGAGAGTATCCTGGAGGCTTTAGCATCAGGCAGGAGCCCATGGCTGTAGGCTTCGTCAAGGAGCTTTTTAGCTTCCTTATACTGTCCAAACTTCAATTGAAAAATATCGCGTACGATATACATAAGCTGGTGATTTAGGCTAGCTGAAGGGCTTATTTAGTCATTGCATAATCGACCATTCCCTGGAAATCGACTACGACAGCAGGTTCATTACCCACCACCCATGCATCATGGCCCATAGGCAATAATGAAACGTCTCCCGGCTTGCATTCAAGGACAGTTCCATCATCCATCTTGACCTTGAGACGTCCGGACACGTGGTATTGGAAATGAGGTGCTTCGCAGCTGTTTGTCTTTGCCAATGGCTGGAC
>DATHZY010000227.1:0-4634 GCA_035458325.1 Saprospiraceae bacterium
AGTTGATAGCATCAGGTGAAGCAAATGCAGTCTGATTAGTTGGATCCATGTAGCGAAGGAAATACCATGAAGAGCCTGCATAGCCTGGCATAGTGTCCGTCTCCCTGTATACGCCTGGTGTTGGTCTGGCCCAATGATCTAAGCGCGCCAATGGTGACCTTCCATCAGGGGAGGGTTTGAAATCATCGAGATCCGGTAGTACATGTGGAAGTGTGTCTTCGTCCATTGCATGAACGAGTCCTGCATCATCATAGTAAATTGGAAAAGGTTCTCCCCAATAACGCTGGCGACTGAAATTGGCATCCCTCAATTTATAGGCAATCTGACGTGTACCCAGTTTGTTTTTTTCAAGGTAATCAAGCATGGATGACAAGGCTGAATCGACAGCAAGTCCATTGAGGAACGAAGAATTCATAAGGACGCCCTGTCTGTCACCAATCTCTGCGTTGTTGATTCCTGACCTGTTGATAATCTCCACGACGGGTAGATTGTGTTGGATTGCAAAAGCGTGATCACGCTCATCATCACCTGGCACGGCCATGATAGCTCCTGTGCCATAATCCTTGAGTACATAATCCGCAATCCAGATTTGTATTTGTTCACCAGTGATCGGATGAATAGCATAAGCACCGGTCCATGTGCCTGCGGTAGATTTTTGACCAGCGGCTTTTGGATCAGACGATTTTGCTTTTGATTGTGCAACAAAAGCACTTACTGTTTCTTTCTGGCCATCGCTGGTGATGAGTGAAACCAGATCATGATCATTGGCGAGTACAAGGAAAGTCGATCCGAAAATAGTATCAGGTCTTGTTGTAAACACACGAATGGAGTGATTCTTATCCGCAACTTTAAAATCGATAAAGGCGCCTTCAGATCTTCCAATCCAGTTGCGTTGAATCGTCTTAAGGCTCTCACTCCATTGTATGGTGTCCATGCCTTGCAGCAATCGTTCAGCATAGGCTGTCACGCGCAAGGACCATTGCATCATTTCCTTCTGTACCACAGGAAAGCCACCACGCTCACTCACTCCGTCCTTTACTTCATCATTGGCCAATACCGTTCCAAGCGCTTCACACCAGTTGACATAGCCCACTTTTCTGAAGGCGAGCCTGTAATTCATGACGATAGCATCCTTTTCAGTTGCGGTCATTCCCTGCCATTGATCCGCGGAGAATGGGGTATGAGGGGATGCTGCTGCATGAATGCCTGTACTCCCGTGCTTTTCAAAATGGCTGATCAGTTTAGATACAGGTACCGCTTTGTTTTCTGCTTTGTCATAAAAATGACCATACAGTTGAAGGAATATCCATTGTGTCCAGCGATAATAAGAAGGATCATCCGTGCGAACCTGGCGGCTCCAGTCAAAGGAGAATCCAATGTTATCCAATTGAGCACGATACCGGGTTATGTTGTCAGAGGTACTTTTGGCGGGATGCACACCGGTATCAAGGGCGTATTGTTCGGCAGGCAGGCCAAACGCGTCATAACCCATCGGGTGGAGCACATTAAAGCCCTTCATCCGTTTAAACCGGGAGAAAATATCACTGGCCACGTATCCCAACGGATGGCCGACATGGAGCCCGGCGCCGGAAGGGTAGGGAAACATGTCCAGGACGTAATATTTTGGTCTGGAGGGGTCCTCCGTGACTTTATACAGCTGATTGGCCTCCCATATCTGCTTCCACTTAGCTTCTAATGTATTGTAATCCAGTTTCATGATGCCCTTTTTCGTATTCGGGAGTGCAAAAATAGTCAGAACCTGAGGAATCCCCTAAATTCGTTCTTAAGAAGGGCTAAAAGGCTGAAGAGGCCAAAGAGGCTGAAGGCGAGTTATGGTTGAAATCAAAACTGCGTCTTCCGCTACAAAGGTCAAGTCATTTGGCTGGATTTTCGATCTGCGCCTCCCGCTCCATATGAATAATAATATGGCGGGATCTAGGGATTTGCGTGCAGAATCAATTATAAGATCAAAACTGCGATCTTTAGACGTTGCGTCGCTGCGTCGTTGCGCGAAAAATATGCTTGAAAGATTCAAAGTTGCTGCGTTGCGTCATTGCGCGAAAAATACATAACTGTGATTTTTAACTGCGTCTTTGCGTCTCTGCGCGATTAACTTAATTGCAGGATACCTATCTTCGATTAATGTAGTTACCATCCCGGGCATAAAAAATAATTAAGTTTCTAACATGCGTAAGTTGATTTTTACATTGATCCTCCTCCTCGCCGGTTATGTCGGCTACATGTACTTCTTTGGAAAAGGTGATGACAAAGCCAAGGCACAGATCATCGTCAATGAAACCAGGGACCTGGGTAAGGCTGTCGGTGATTTCTTAAGCAAACAAAAGGATAAATATGATGACGGAGAGTTTGACCGACTCATCGACAAGGTTAGTAGTTCACTTGAAAAATTAAAGTCAGACTCAGGCGAGAAAGGGGAAGAAGTAAAAGACAACCTGCGCGACCTTCAAAAGGAATTGAAACAGATCGACCCCAAAAAGCTAAATGAAGAAAACCGCAAGGCGCTTGAAAAACTGATCAAGGATGTCGATGAGCAATTAAGATCGGACAATCAATAATTTTAAATCCTGACTCCCTGATCCTGCTAAACTCACCCCCGTCCTCTCTCAGGAGTGATTTAGTTTATGCATATGATCTTCCAGGAAAGAGGGGTGATTGATTTTCATTGCAACACATGATTGTTATGAGCGAATTGGTTCTTGAAAAAAAAATCTTTTTCCAGACAGACTCTCTGCTTATTGCACTTCTACTTCCTTATTACCTCCTGACTTCACCTTCTTACTTCGCCTTCTAACCTCCTGATTCGCTATTCGATATTCTTTATTTCTCACGATCGGTCACATCCTTGTATCGCCCTCAATCTGTCGATCAGGATATTGCCTTTATAAGAAAACTCTCCTTCGCTGTGAAAAGCTTCAAGCAAGAGGTATTGATATTCATCATCTGCTGTAAATTTTACCTTGTAGGTCTCCCAATCCGTATGCTCTATCAGCGGGCTTTCAAAGATGAGTTGATCCTTCTGGCATTTTACTTTCGAAATCCACACCCGCAGCTTTACAGGTCCGTTGTGTCCTGAATAGGTATCAGCGTGCGCCAAATCCAGGGACCACGCATAGCAACTTCCTTTTTTCAACGGCCCGGATAGTCTCTGTCCGATGCTTTCCCACGTACCATTTCCCCTGGTGATCAGTCCGAGATAGGTATCCCCATCAGATGGGTACGTATACACTCCCCAGTATCCAGGCAGGATATCAGGGGTAGTTCCTTCCTGGCACCCCATCCAGCCTTGTGGCACCGTAGCATCTGCAGGTTCCCCCTCAAATGAGCTGTTTAAGACGGTGATATGTTGAGCCCCTGCCTGAATCCAGGCCATCCCTACAAAGAGCACTATTTTCAAATACGGGAATTTCATTTGTGAAAGATAAGGGCATTTAGGTGCTGTCAGCTATCAGCTGTCAGCTTTCAGAGGGAGTTACCAGCTACCAGTTTCCAGAGTATCTGTCAATAATTGCCCCTTGCTCCTTGCTCCTTGCCCCTTGCTCATCGCTTTTCCCACATTACCGAAAGTAAGATTTATATTTGCCCTTCATGGCTGCCGGCAGGATAATCCTTTCTGAACAAAAACTGAACCTCGTCCTCGACAGGTTGGCACACCAACTCATTGAGTATCACGGTGATTTCAGCGATTCCTGCATCATTGGCATCCAACCCAGGGGCAAGGTATTGTCAGACAGAATGGTCGAGCGGCTCCGTAAGATCGGCAAGCTCAAGACCCTCCAATACGGGTTATTGGATGTGACTTTCCACCGGGATGATTTCCGGACCAGGAATGAGCCACTCAAGGCCAGTGCCATGAAAATGGATTTTCTGGTCGACAACAAGAAGGTCATTCTCATCGATGATGTGCTTTATACCGGTCGGACCATTCAGGCGGCTATCTCGGCATTACAACATTTTGGACGTCCGGAAAAGATTGAGTTATTGGTCTTGATCGACCGCAGGTTCAACCGGGATCTTCCGATCCAGTCAGATTATTCAGGAATCGTAGTCGATGCGCTTGATCAGGCATATGTAAAAGTGGAATGGCAAGAAGGTGGAGGAGGAAAGGTGCGGATTTATGCCAGTAAAGAAGATGTAAAATAGACTATGGCTAACCAACAACTGAGTACACGGCATCTCCTGGGGATCAAGTATATCACACCTGATGATATCGATCTCATCTTCGAGACCACAGACCAGTTTAAAGAAGTCATCAATCGTCCGATCAAGAAAGTCCCCTCCCTCAGGGATGTAACGATCGCTAACCTCTTTTTTGAAAATTCAACACGCACACGCATTTCATTCGAACTCGCTGAACGACGACTGAGTGCAGATACAATCAATTTCAGTGCAAGTTCATCGTCGGTCAGTAAAGGCGAGACTCTGCTTGATACGGTCAATAACATCCTCTCCATGAAAGTGGATATGGTGGTCATGCGACATCCTGCGCCTGGTGCCCACATGTATCTTTCAAAACACATCAGCGCCAACATCATCAATGCCGGAGATGGTACGCATGAGCATCCCACACAGGCCTTGCTTGATGCTTATTCTATCAAAGAAAGACTTGGCAGTGT
>DATHZY010000228.1:0-10352 GCA_035458325.1 Saprospiraceae bacterium
TTACCCCCGATATTTATTGCCTGGGTGCTGCATCAGTACTCAATGGCGATTTAGTGCTTGATGGACAATGCGATCCATCGGCTTTCTTTATTTTCCAGATCGATGGTGCATTATCCACCGCCGTGTTAGCAACCGTTACGCTCATCAATGGGGCCTCCTTATGCAATGTGTATTGGCAGGTCAACGGCGCTGTCACTATAGGTGACGGAGCTGTCTTCCAGGGAACCATCATTGCTGCAGGTGCCATAACACTCCTGGAAGGGTCCTCCCTATTCGGCCGTGGATTGACCACTGCAGGTGCTATTGAGATGCACAACAATGTAGTTTCTAACGAAATGCTACCTACAGCTTCTGTTTTGGTGGCGGATGGACCTACGCTCTTATGTGCAGGTGACAGTGTCACCCTTTCAGGTAATTGCGGAGGCACATGGAATACAGGCGATACTACCTCTACCATCACCGTAAGTACAGGTGGCGATTATTTTGTAACCAATACAAATGGTTGTGGTCTCTCAGAATCCAATCACATCACTGTCACCGTGGGTGCCGCACCAATATGCACCATCACCGGTGTTTTTGCATTGTGTCCTGGCCTGACCACCGAGCTGTGTGTCGCCGCCGGATATACAAACTACCTATGGAGCACAGGGGAAACGTCGAATTGTATAACAGTAAGCGTCTCAGGTACATACTCTGTTACCATCATAGATATAGATGGATGTACAAGTTCCTGCAGCCAGGATGTTTCGATCGCAGACCTGTTGCCACCGGTTATCACCTGCCCATTGAATATAAGTATCGAATGCGATGTTGATACCCAACCCACAGTCACCGGAACTGCAATTGCAACTGATGATTGTGATCCGACACCTTCGATCTTATTTACCGATATTTCGATTGGTGGATTGTGTGCACAGGATTATACGATACTACGGACATGGATAGCCACCGATGCTACCGGCAATACCTCAACTTGCGAGCAAACCATCAGCATAGCTGACAATACAGCACCTGTCATCACTTGTCCGGTGGTGATCAGCCCGATAGAATGTAGTACGCTACCTTCTTTTGGTTTTCCAACCGCGATCGATGCCTGTGATGCCACCGTCTCTTTTACATTTATCACAGACTCTATACCCGGCACGTGTATTCAGGCATACACCCTGATCAGGACATGGACAGCAACGGATGATTGCGGTAATGCATCAACGTGCAGCGCAACGATCGTCGTGGAAGATACCACTGCTCCGATAATCACTTGTCCGGCAGATGTAACCACCCTCTGTACCTTATCCACTGATCCGGATACAACCGGTTTTGCAACGGCAGTAGATCTTTGCGACCCGGACCCCATCATCACCTATGTGGATGACCTGTCCCTCGGATTGTGTCCGATCATCCTTACCAGGACGTGGACAGCAACCGATGATTGCGGTAATACATCGACATGCGTTCAAATCATTGAAGCGTCTGACGTGACACCGCCAGTCATTACTTGTCCGTCTGTAATCTCTCCAATAGATTGTGGAACAACACCTGTATTTGGTGTGCCCACGGTCATCGATGATTGTGATGCTGATGTTGAGGTTACGAGTATCACGGATTCCATTCCGGGTATTTGCGGTCAGGCATACACATTGATCCGCACCTGGACCGCCATAGATGATTGTGGTAATCTGGCCACCTGCAGCAGTACGATAGAAGTGCAGGATACCACAGCGCCTGTCATCACCTGTCCGATCATCCTGTTGGATACGATTGAATGTGGATTACCCATTTCCTTCGGCATTGCCACAGCGATTGATGGTTGTGATGTGTCGCCGGTGATTACCTTTTCAGATGTCAGCATAGCTGGTATCTGTCCACTGGAATATAGCTTAATCAGAACATGGATAGCAACAGACGACTGCGGTAATTCATCCAGTTGTTCAGCCACCCTATTTATACAAGACAATATAGCCCCTGTCATTACCTGCCCTATAGTGGTGAGCCCGATCGAATGCGGAACGACTCCGTCCTTTGGAGCAGCCACTGCGATCGATGCATGTGATGCGGTAGTGGATATCACCTTTTCCGATGTCACGGTCCAGGGCTTATGCCCACAGGAATATAGCGTGACGCGCACCTGGACGGCTACCGATGATTGTGGCAATGCAAGTACGTGCAGCGCGACCATAACCGTAGAAGATAATGTACCACCTGTCATCACCTGTCCGGTGGTGATCAGTCCGATTGCTTGCGGGGAAATTCCATTCTTTGATGTTGCCGTGGCTACTGATGCCTGTGATGTTATTGTCGATATTCTTTTTTCGGATGTAACTGTTCAAGGCATATGTGCCCAGGAGTATACAGTCACCCGAACATGGATTGCTACCGATGATTGCGGCAACACAGCTACCTGTAGCAGGACGATTGATGTTGGGGGCATTGGCGGGTTGATAATTACCTGCCCTCCGGCAGACACCGTACCATGTGCATCTTTAGTTCCGGTTGTTGATATCACGCTCGTACAGGTGAGTGGCAATTGTGGACTATTCACTGTATCCCTTCTCAGTGAAGTGATCACTAATCAATCGTGCCTGAATTCATTTACGCTCACCAGGACCTATCAGGCTTTGGATGTATGCGGCAATGTAGCTACCTGCAGCCAGATCATAACTGTCCTGGATGAGATACCTCCCGTCATCACCTTTATCAATCCGCTCCAAATCAATGGGGATACGATAGAAACCGCGTGTTACGGCCAGGATCCTGAATGGAATATTCCTTCCTTTGAGTCAGGCATAATCACCGCAGCTGATTCATGCGGAGGCGAAGTGGCCATCACCTATTCCAGGACGTTAGAAGATGCAGGCGATTGTGCGGACGATGGATATATTATCCTGTACAGACTAACCTGGACAGCGACGGATCTGTGTGGCAACAGCAGTAGTGCATTTGCTTTCCTCGCGCTGGTCGATACGATACCTCCGGTAATATTTGGCGTACCTGACGATATTACAGTAAACTGTGATGACGTTCCACCACCAGTGCCAGTCTATGCAACAGACGAATGCCTTTGTGCTTGCCTGGTCTTATTTCAACAAATCGATAGCTCTCAAACCATTTGTCAGAATGGCCTGGTCATCCTCAGGATATGGACAGCGAAGGATGATTGCGGAAACATGTCGATTGATACGCAGCGGATCACCCTGGTAGACGAAGAAGGTCCGGAACTTTTTTTCCTACAGCCGGAAATGGAAGGATTGACAGACGGAACTGTGATCGAATATAACTGTAATGAAGGGGGCATACCTGATTATTTTGATATCCTGAATACCCAATCCATCAACGGAAGAGGTACTTGTGGCGGTTCTTATGATGTGTCCTTTACAACAGAAGTGGATGTACAAACGAATTGTGAATTCTTCGGATATCTCGAAGAGCGTATATACCATTGGACCGGTACGGACTTATGCAGCAACACGACCAGCCTGACCATTACCATCCGGCTGATCGATAATGAAGCTCCGGTGATCACAGGGGTACCTGATACCGCGTGTATCGGTGATGCTGCATTTGACCAGATTGAGGTCAGTGATGATTGTGACAATGTTTCATTGAGGTATTGGGATGTCAATATTCCGAACCCATGTGGGGAAGGCACGGCAAGACGAAGGACCTATGAAGCCACGGATGATTGTGGCAATATAGCCCTCGATACCACCATCCTGTTGCCAAACAGCCTGCAAGTACCTGTGATCTTCTTTACCAACCCGTTGTTAATGCAGATGGATTCCGGTATGGTGATGACCATGGATTGTGAAGCAAATCAGCAGCGCTATACGAGTTTTGGTGTTACAGATGTAAGAGTCGTTGGCGCATGCTCTATGAGTTCGCTTATTGGTTTTTCAGAAACCCTTTTGTCCAGCGGTGATTGTGCTGATGGTGGATTTGTAGCTGTCGTGCAGCTCCGATGGACCGCAACCGATATCTGTGGTAATGTTGCAGAAAGAATAATGCTGGTCAATATCACCGATGAATCCAACCCGGTCTTTGTCAACTTTAGCCCGGTCCTTTATATCGGATGCAATGACAGTATTCCTGAGATGGCCGCAACAGACAATTGTGGTGAAGTCATCATGACACATACAGATATAGTTATTCCAGGGGCATGTGAATATGAATATGATATAGAACGCATGGTGACGGCTACGGATATTTGCGGCAATACAATATCACGATTGCAGGTCATCCACGTTGGAAACAATGGCGGTCCTGTCATCACGGGTGTGGAGGAGGAGATTTGTGATGATCTCACGATCCCGGTCGTGACGGCCTATGATGAATGTGCAGATCAGTTTGTCGACGTTACAATGCAACAGGATACCCTGGATATCACCTGCAGGGATGGGCTCGTCATACAACGGACCTGGACGGCTACCGATGCTTGCGGGCATACGACCGTCATTCATCAGACCATCATTATGAATGACCAGACACCTCCGGTGATTTATATTCCTACATATTCAGTGATCCTTCGTTTCCTTGACAGGGAAGATAATCTGGTATACCAGTCACAAACAGGTATTATTAAGTTGTTAAACGAACTCCATCATGAGAGTGTGCAGGTCTATGATGATTGTGACCAGGTGATCATCCCTGTGTTGACAACAGACACCCTGGTTGCCTTAGATTGTGAATTGGCCGGGTATGCATACCGGGTCATTTATACGTGGACGGCGACAGATATTTGCGGCAACACAGCATCTATTACATTTACTGTGGATATCATGGATGACTTAAATCCTGTATTCATGGAGATGCCGGCAGATACAATGATTGTCTGTGCACCACTCCCTCCGGTACCGAATGTCGTGCTTCTGGATTCGTTGGAAAATGTAACGATCGTCTATACGGAAACAATCGTGGCAGGACCTGGCGCAGGCCAATTTACGGTCACGAGAACCTGGACGGCAACGGATTCATGTAATAACATATCGACCTACATACAGCATATCCTCTGGCAGCCAGAGTCTACATTAGAATGCAGCATTCTTCTTCCTGAATTGGTACAGTGTGACTCACATGGCAATATCATTACCAGTGTGGTGATCGGTGGAACCGGTCCTTATATTTATGAGTGGGAGGTTGTTGGCGAAAAATGTTTTATACAAGGTGGGCAGGGTACACCAGAAGTGGAGATTTATATTGGATGGTCAGATGTAAAGGTTATATTGACCATTACGGATACGTTTGGATGCGTTACGATGTGTATGACCTTTTTGCATTGCACCGAAGTGTTCGAAGTACCGATCTCCGCCAATACAGTAACAGGCACTATCCTGGTCATTCCTGAACATACAGGAGCCAGTCCAGCCATTCATGTTGAAAATGAACCAAGCCAGGGAATTCAAGAATTCACTTTGTGGCCAAATCCTGCAAAGGAGACGATCAACATAGGCTTTGAATCAGCCAGGGAAGGAATGGTAGAATACAGTATAATGGATTACCTGGGTCAGACGTTGTCAACAAACAGGATACATGCCCATCACGGGTATAATGTTCAGCAGGTAGACGCAGCCCACCTTCCCGGTGGAAGCTATCTGATCCAGTTACGATCTGAAGCGGAATTCTACACCAAGGGGATCATCATCATCCGAAATGAATAGGATAGACTATAGGTGAGAAGAGCCTGGGATCTTGTCCAAGGCACGTCAGAGGGCCTCTCCTTACACAGGGAGGCCCTTTTTTTTATTTTTCAACCTGGGTAAGGGGGTGTGAATTATGTAACACTTTCAGAATATTATGTAATGCTTCTCCTTGTTCAAATATCCATCTTTGGTATCGTTATAACCCGTGGCTGACCTATACCTGATGGAAAATCCTGAATTAGAGAAATCAATCGCACACATCACTGTTGAGATCATCGAGTATGTTCCCAATGCGGTTGTGATCAAGACGATCCTGAAAAAGTCAACGGGGAACATCAGTGTCATGTCCTTTGATGTCGGAGAGGGTTTGACGGAGAAAATATCTCCATTCGATACCTTCGCCCAGATCATCGAAGGAAAGGCAGAAATCATCATCGCCGGGAATTCCAATTTCCTCTCCACGGGAGGGTCGATTATCATCCCGGCCCATGCACCTCATCATATCAAGCCAGACGGTCGGTTTAAAATGATCGTGACAGTGATCAAAAGTGGATACGAATAGTGAGAAGGCAACCACACACAGGCATCCATGATGCGGACCAGCTGTTCGCTGACAGAAAGCAGTTAATAGAACGCCTGCCGTTACAGGGGATATTTTTACATCCACACATGTCCACCTCTCACGCTGATCCTGCACCACTTGATGAATCAGCTGACCAGGATAGTAAACTCAGACCATATTCACCGTCCGAACGTAAGATACGGGCTGCTGCATTTGCAGCGCGGGTTCATAGCCTGAAGTATTACATTGGCCTCATTGTGGCAAAATCCATTATCTGATTATCTTACCGGTTGAGATTACACTATTTCCCCCCAATCCAGCAAGCAGAAGAATGAATAATTTCAGAGGAGAATGATTAAGATAAAACGATCCGCTTCCAATATTCGATTGATTTATGTGATAACGACCATTTTTATGGTGGGTCTTTCTATCTATTCCTTTGTGCAGATTAACAGCCTTTTTAGTTCTTCTAACCTGATTTATCACAACAATCAGGTCAAGGATGCCTTGCGTGCCATATCCACCTCCTTGCTGGAGGCGGAGACGAACAAGCGTGCTTTTCTGCTGACCAGGGACTCATTGATATTGCAAAGGAGTGACGAGGCATTGAACACGCTGGAGAGTGCGCTTAATAAACTGGACAATCTGATTAGTGGCAATGAGAATCAAATGCAGCATATGGCTCAGCTACAACAGGCAATAGAGGTTAAGAAGAAGAGTATCCTGACCACCAATATAGGAGGAACAGCCCTGCAAGTCCCTTCCATCGTGAAAAACGAAGTTGAGGAAGGTGTCCGGCATATGGACAGCGTCAGAACTCTCTTGAATGAGATGAATAACGAGGAATCTACCTTGCTTGAACAACGCACACTGCGCTATACCCGGTTGTCGCTCATTGCCCCGTTTTATATCATCGTCCTTTTCCTGGGGGCACTCCTCATCCTTTTCTTTTCCTATTTTAAGCTGAACAATGAGCTCTTGAAATCACAGCAGTTGCATGCAGTCTTGGTCAAGCAGGATGAGGACCGGGACGCAATGGCTGAAAAGCTAATGCTCGTGAACCAGGAACTTGAATTCCAGAATGAAGAAAAGGAGAAGCGCGCTTCTGAACTGGCTCTGGCCAATCTGGAACTAGAAGTCCAGAATGCCACCAAGGAAAAACTGGCGGGAGAATTGATCATCGCCAATCATGAACTGGCCTTTCAAAATAAAGAGAAGGAGAAAAGAGCCGCAGAATTGGTAGCGGCTAATAAGGAGCTGCAATTGTTTCTGAATATTTCCAGTCATGACCTGCAGGAACCACTCCGTAAGATCCAGATGGCGGCTTCCCGTATTGAAACCAGTGATTACATGGCCATGTCCCTCAAAGGCAGGATCCACTTTGTAAAGATGCAGGAAGCAGCCCTTAGTATGCAGACGCTTATTGATGATCTGCTGATGTATGCCCGGACTAACTCTGAAGAGCGGAAGTTTGAAAATATTGACCTCGGCATCCTCTTCGACGAAGTCAAGGATGAACTCAAGGAATCCATCGAAGAAAAAAGTGCGGTGATTGAAGTGACGGAGGTTTGCGAAGCGTTTGTCATCCGATTTCAATTTCGGCAACTGCTCAATAATATCATTTGCAACGCGCTCAAATTTTCTACTCCTGGAAAACCTCCGCACATACAGATATCAGCCAATGTAAAGCAAGGTCATGAATGTATGAATATAAAGCTGAAGGACGATCAGGATTATTGTCACATCCGGATCAAGGACAATGGCATAGGATTCGATCCTGCCTACAGTGAGAAAATATTTGAAGTATTCCAGCGCTTGTATGGTAAGGAGATCTTCAAGGGTACCGGCATCGGGCTCGCCATTGTCAAGCGGATCGTGGAGAACCACGATGGGTGCATCACTGCTACCGGAGAATTAAATAAAGGCGCTACTTTTGATATCTACATACCTACCACTAATAAAAAACCGCAGCATGGATAGCAGCCTGTTACATGTCCTCCTCGCGGATGACGATGAAAGCGACCGCACGAATTTTATAGAGGCGCTGGAAGAATCAAGGGTAAAGACAGTAGTCTATGCTGTCAAGGATGGTGTAGAGCTAATGGAATTCCTTAACAAGGAAGATACACCTGTTCCGAATATCCTGTTTCTTGACCTTAATATGCCCTTGAAAAACGGACTCACCTGCCTGAAAGAAATCAGGAGCAATGAAAAATTAAAGGATGTCGCCGTGGCGATTTATTCGACCTCCTCCTATGAAAAGGATATCGAAGAGACCTTCCAGTATGGTGCCAATGTCTATATCAAGAAACCCACAGATTTTGACACGCTGAAGAAAGTGCTGTACAAGGTATTGAGTGCCGCCTATGTATATCGGGAACCTCCGTTCAGTATTGAAAATTTCCTGTTGAAGATATGATGGGACCAGCAACCATTCACAGGATATCCGGTACCCTGGTGGTCCAGGATATCCTGTGATCAGTTGACCTGGTATTACTTCGTAGCCGCCATCAATGGCGGTGTAGCTTCGGGTACAATGTTCTTGACAGGTTTGATAGACTTCAGGTAAGCGAATACTGCTTTCAGCTCATCATCGGTCATATGCCTGTACATCTCCCAGGGCATCGGGGGCAGCAGTGGTCTGGAAGTAGAGATGCCTTTAAATTTTCCTTCCCGGATCGCGGTGATAAAATTACTTTCCTGCCAGGTCCCGAGGCCTGTTTCATCTGGTGTCAGATTACCCGTGTACGAAATACCCCAGGGCCCGATCCATGCAGTCATCATGTCTGTCGCTGCGATGCCTTTACTCTCCAGTAGTCTGCGGTCAATATCCGCTACCGGCATACCCGCCGGATGTCCGGACAGTAAACGCGTACTATCTAGTTCAGGCCCCCTGGGGCCCATTTTCTTTGGTGTGTGGCAATCGTTACAGCCACAGATCGTGACGAGGTGTTCGCCCCATTTGACCTGGCTTTCATACCCGCCGTAGGTAGGTTTCATTTCATAAGGGGTTTCTGCTGGAGCATCAGCATTTTTTGCACATCGTGGTAACAGCAGGACAGCTGTCACGAGGAGAAACAGAATAGCAAAGGAATACTTTTTCATGGTAGTGGTGGTTTAAAGGAAAAAATGGATGTCCCACTGAATTTACAACCCTTCACCTGTTTCTCAAATAAGCTGTTCGGCTTTACCTGTTTATTTTACAAAAGATAAACGAGCAATGCAGGATAGTGGGGTCTGCCGGAATTGATTATTATGATTGTCATTTGCGCTCAAACAGCACGAGCTCCTTGCCAAAGGTGTGAATCTGATGATAGCTTGTATCGAGAGCAGGCAGCATAGGATGGCCAGGACGGAGGTTATCCTTGATGAGGATGTAGCGCGGTTTTTGTTCCAGTATCTTATGCCATTCTTCATTCTGTTCTATCCCGAGTGCCTTGCTGTTGTCCTTATCCCAGATCAGCGATGGATGTACATAAGGAGTAGGGCTGCCGGTGCCGGTCAGCAAATAGATGATCTGGGGTGCATTAGCAGTATACAGGATATCGCCTGGCTGGAGATGTGTTTTTAAGTATGCAGCTGCTTCTGCCGGGTAGTCTGCTTTATCAAGATAGTCTGATTTTTGAAACGCCATATTGATGATGATGAGGGCAGCGAGTAGTGGATAACCGATGGCCGGCTTTCGCATCCATGCCAGGGCACGATCCGGTACGCGTCTTGAATCAAAGAAGCTGCCGGCAAGCAGGCTCAGTGGAAGCATAAACTGGATAAAGTAATGCGCAAATAATTTGCCGGGTAATAAGATGATGATAAGGACCAGTATGCCCCATAGCCATGACAACAAAGGCAGGTCCAATCCGGTGGTGCGCCAGTGCCATGAACAAAAGATAAACCATACAGTCACCGGCAAAAATCGCAGCAGGCCATCCATCACATATCGGATGTAATCATACCAGGGTGGATTGATAATATACCGGCCACTGAGTTCGAAGGAAAAAAACATAAAGGTCTCTTCCATACCCAATTGCCGGTAATACAACCACACACATAGAAAAGGGATAAAAAAACCAATGGCCATCAGCGCACATCTTGAAAGCCAATACATCCATTTTGTACGTGCAGTCCCTTGCCGCCACAGGTAAAACAAACCTATAGCA
>DATHZY010000229.1:0-2034 GCA_035458325.1 Saprospiraceae bacterium
TTATTACTCTCGATATAGCCCGTTATATCATCGTTTCCTGTGCTTTCAGGAAGTTCAAAGAGTATTGCTTATATGCAAACATTGAAATTTGTTTCCCCCAATCAAAAACATCATCTCTTTGCGGATGCCGTGCGTAAGAACGTAAATGACTACTTCAAAGAAAAAGGTATTTCCACAAAAGGTAATGCCTCACTCATCGTGCAGACCGTGGCGATGTTGTCAATTTACATAGTGCCCTTTGTGCTGTTGTTGACTGTACCGATGAGCATGTGGATCGCTATCATACTGACTATTGTCATGGGTATCGGCACCGCAGGTATTGGCATGGCCGTGATGCATGGCGCAGCGCATGGTTCATATTCAAACAAAGCGTGGATCAACAACCTGTTTGCTTCCACGATGTATGCACTGGGTGGTAATGTGTTTAACTGGAAAGTCCAGCACAATATCCTGCATCATACGTACACCAACATCAATGAGTATGACCAGGATATTGCCTCCAAAGGTCCGATTAGGTTATCAGATCATGCGAAGATCCGGAAGATCCATCGCTACCAATATATCCATGCCTTCTTTTTCTATGGGCTGATGACGATGTTTAAAGTCGTCCGTGATTTTACCCAGATGGCAGAATTTAACCGGGAAGGATATGCCCGCCAATACCATACAAATCCGACGGCGGTGTACCTGAAAATGATTGCGGTCAAGGTTTTATATTTTGCTGTTATCATTGGACTCCCCATCCTGCTTACACCTTTCACCTGGTGGCAGGTGCTGATCGGGTTTGCGATCATGCATTGGACGACAGGATTGATCCTGGGTACCGTGTTTCAGCTTGCGCATGTGGTCGAAGGATTAGATCAACCATTGCCAGACAAAAGTGGTGTGATCGAAAGTGACTGGGCGGTGCATGAGTTACACACGACTTCAGATTTTGCCAGAAACAATCTCTTTCTCAATTGGTACGTTGGTGGACTTAACTTCCAGATAGAGCATCACCTGTTCCCACACATTTGCCACATCCATTATCGCAAGATTGCACCGATCGTCGAGCGAACTGCAAAGGAATATGGGCTGACCTATAATCTCAAGCCAACCTTCTTTGCTGCCCTCAAATCACATGTGCGGAGGCTCAAGGAACTCGGCCGGCCTGTTGTAACCGCTGCAGCCTGAAACTGGAGTACCATTACAGGAGTAGAATCCAACGCCGATGCAGGAGCAAATAGTTCGACTTCGCTCACCACGGCGCGCCTGCTATGGCCGTGGCCTGCCTAAACAATCCCCCCGCTAAACTGTTTGCTATTCAAACGCTAACCAACTGATATAAAACAGCTTATCAACTATATTCCCGAATTTATCCCCTGTTTTGTATTTTGCGCCCTCTAAAATCCAGATCCTTAGATCTTTTAAATTAAAGTATGAGAACATTAAAATTCGCAACTTCCGATAAAAACCAACATCATTTTGCTGCTGCAGTCCGTAAGAATGTCAATGACTACTTCAAGGAAAAAGGTATTCCCCAGACAGCAAATTTTGCCATGGTGCTGCAGACCATCGTTATGCTGTCCCTTTATATCGTTCCGTTCATCCTGATCCTGACCGTCCCCATGAGTATCTGGGTAGCCCTTGGCCTGGTGATCGTGATGGGACTTGGGACCGCCGGTATCGGCATGAGTGTCATGCATGATGCCGTACATGGATCCTATTCCAGGAAGGAATGGGTCAATAAGATGTTTGGTAGTTCGATGTATCTCCTGGGCAGCAATGTATTCAACTGGAAAGTGCAACACAACATCCTGCATCATACCAATACAAACATTGATGGTTTTGACGGGGATATTGATTCTAAGGGACCGATCCGTCTCTCCCATAGTGCTCCATACAAGAAATTCCACCGGTACCAGCATTTTCATGCCTTCTTCTTTTATGGCCTGATGACCCTGTCTAAACTGGTCCAGGATTTTACGCAGCTAGCGGAATACAATAAATCCGGAATCACCCGACAACTCAAGCGTAGTCCGGTGGCAGAATACA
>DATHZY010000230.1:0-5039 GCA_035458325.1 Saprospiraceae bacterium
ATATATTGTGTGATATACCAGTTGTCCCTGCCACCGGGAAACCATGGAAATCCACCATTGGACATCTGTGCCTGGCGCAATTGATCAAGGGATTGCTGGCTTTCATGACGCAACCTGTTTGTTTCAAATAATAAAGCAATGTCCTTCTTTTGCTGCGTTTCACCCATTGCATCCCGCACCCATGGAGTCTCTTCCAGTAATGCTGATTTCAAGTCGGGATTCTTCGATAAGTTGCTGACCAGGGCATCATCACCCGTTGCACTCCAGGCATTATACACCTGCCGTATAGCAGGATATTTTCCGGCGATATGGGAAGCAAGCGTATTGGCATACATCCTGCTGAAAACCTGTTCGGCACATTCATGTGGATACTCCATCAGGTATGGCAACGCCTGCACAGCGTACCATGCTGGTGAGGTAGTCATTTCCACTACATATTGGTGATTGGAAGAGTTGGCCGACTTTTTGTCCAGCATGGATTTGAAAACAAATGTCCTTGTCTCATTTGCTTTGATAGGCAATGGCAATGTTTCTGTAATCAAGACACTATTGGTAACTACCGGAAGGATAGATTCTTCCCCGTCTGAAAATGAGCCTGCTGTAGCCGAAACCTGATATTTTACCGGTCTTTTCCAGCCGGAAGGCACATGCAGCGTCCATACAACAGGAGAACTTCCATTTTGTGCAATTTGCAAAGGCTGATCAGTTGTTTTTAAACCCCAGGCGGTTGAAACATCTTCATCGGAAAATGCATCAATAATCTTTAGCTTTGAATTTCCGGATATGGCTTCTTTCGTCAGATTTGTGACCTTGATTTGGAAAGCTATCGTATCTCCATCCCGGAAGAAGCGCGGTGGATTGGGGAATACCATCATTTGTTTTTGTGTCACCGCTTCCGCCTGCGCCAATCCAAAAGCCAGCTCCTTTGTATGGGCAAGGGCCTGGAATTTCCATCGGGTTAACCCCTCCTTCATCTTAAACGTAAACGTCAACCTTCCTTCTTCATCCGTGTTGACCTGCGGATAAAAGAAAACTGTTTCATCCAGCACGGACCTTATAGGGGGAGGAGTTTTCACAACCTCATCGGACATACTTTCAGGCACATCCTTCTCAAGCATAAGATCCGTATTACCTGGCGCTGCACTATCTTCCATAGCACTTGGTGCCGGCATTTCACCTCCCGCTGCCTGCTCTCGAATGCCATCTAAATTCTTATTTCTTTTCCCACCTCGTACCATCGGATAATATCCGCCTTCGGGATAATATCCAAATTCATTAATGTCTCGATATTGCCTTACCGGCATATCCTGATAGTTTTGGTCCCAGTGATATGACAATCCCCAATAATTTGCTGCAATCGGTTGAGTCCATTGGATTCCTATCCGTGACGAGGTGGAAGGATATAAACTCATTTGCCATTGATGCGGAATAAAAGCATCCAGGGATGCATCATACATACTCATCACCAACTCCGCCATGACCTTCTCTTGTTTATGACCTTCTACTGTCAACGTCCAGGACTCTTCATCGCCGGGCTCCATTTTATCACGCCAGGTTTTCAGGTTTACTTTTAATTCTTTATTGGACCAAGGCACTTGAATCAATTGCTGGTCTTTAAAGAAGCGGTTATTGTATGCTGTCAGATGATGTACATAGACACCCCCTCTGTCTTCCTCTGTCACCTTAACCACAGCGTCAGTAATCAACGGTAATTTTACGATGCTCCTTTGAGCAGGCGAGGTGCGATGTTCAATCACCCTGATCGTTTTCGGCGGGGCAGGGATCCCGGTGAGTAAATCGAAATAGACGGTATTTCCAGGTTCGTATTTCTGATCATTAAAATCTATCTGACTGACTTCAAAACCCGGTAACAAGAGTCCTTTGTCATATGCCATGACATATTGATTGATCTTAAATTCCTTTCCGGCAGCATCTTTCCAGGTCGAGCTTATCTTGTAATATCCTGGTGCGGTGATGAGGGAAGAAAAATCCATGACGCCGCTACCATCAATTACAAATGATTTCTTTCCAATCACCCTGTCTACTGTCCACCCAGCCATTTCTTCCCGCCCAGGCAAAGCATAATCAGTAAACCTTGTAGCATATTCCTGCTCGGTTAAGGTTAGTATATCCGGAGATGACCACAACCTGTTTCGTCGATTCTGCGCCGGCCCTTTGATCGCTGCCACTTCAACCTCACCATTTACTTTGACATCCGCACCATCACTATTAGAGGCTGTGACTTCGATGGACTTCAGGCCCTGTAATGAAATCCGCTCACGTAGACGAATGTTGATCTCGTATCCTTGTTGATTCAGCACAAGTGATTTGGTTGCCTCATGTGTTTCACCGGTTATATCCGTGACGATGACGGTGATTTCAAACCTGTACATTAAATCCGGATCTCCACCCGGCTTTCCCTTGGCAGGAAATGTGATATCGATGCCACCATCCTCCTGTGTAAATGCCTGACCGGTCACAAGTACCTGGCGATCGTCACGCCCAGGCCAGAATCTTTTTGAATAACCATACCACCAGGGCCTGTAAGCAATACGCTCAACACGATAACCTGCTGATGCACCTGCAACAGGACTGCCGGCATAATCCATTGCCTTGCCATGTATAGTTACATTTTCATTCAACCGGGCAACTTGTTGGAGTGTATCAAAAGTGACCTCAAATTTTGGACGCTTATATTCTTCCACACGGAAAAAATGTCTGCCGGAACCATAACTTGAAGAAATAGACATCTGCCCGGTCAGGCCTCCTGAAGGCAGATCCACCTGTCCGAAAAAAGTACCATAGGCATTGGTCGTAAATGACTGCTTTGATACTTCTTGACCATTAGCATCATATAATACGACATCTACATTTTTATTGGTGACAATGGAAGGTAGACCCGTCTTGTCAAAATCAAGTGCATAGCCCTTGAAGAAAACTTTTTGCCCAGGCCTGTAAATAGCCCTGTCTGTAAAAAAGAGTGTGGTCGGATTTGTTTTGGTGCCCGCTGCATACCGATAGGCATAGTATGAATCATCCACATATAACTCATCCTCACCTTTAGTGAGTCTCAGCGAAATGCTTTTATTGTTGTGTGCCGGAATCTGAACCCAACCATTTACATCACTAAAATCTTGTCCAAGTTTTAATTCTTCTTGCTTGCGGAGACCAGCATTATACTCAAAGGAAATGAATTCAACCTTGACGCCCTCCATTGGCATCCCCGTTGATCGATTGATCACCGCGGCGACTTCTCCTTGTTCCGTATCATCGAGATACCAATAAGCCAACTCCGATACCGTAAACATGACGGTGCCGGAAGTAGCTGTGTTGTTGTTGAAGTTTTCATGATCAGAAACAAGTAGAGCATAATGTCCAACCGGTAACGCAGGCAGTGCAATCTCTGTCGTATGTTGCTGATGATCATTCCCTGAATCAAAGGTTTGCTTCCAATCCTTTCTTGATGATAACTGATTTAATTTTCTTAATACCTCTTCCCCATCCCAGGCATCACCCCGCCATCTCCTGGGGGATTCCGGAAGCTTTACTATTTTAAAATATAATGCGGAAAGATTCCGGTATTCCAACTGAGCCAGCAATTCCTCTCCGGGTAGGCAAATGGATTCGACAGTTGCAGAAAGGGTCTTTTGCTCTATTTGCTGTATCAGGGACTTGCATAATTGACTTCCATACGCATCCGGAAAAGTACGAATCGCACGCTCACAAATTTCCTTTGCTTCATTATAAGCATAACGCATGGACGAATCCTGTTCCTCCCGCCATTGACTCCCCTTGCTGATCAATAATTCAGCTCTGTAAAAATCGACAAGTGTTGATTCAGGATTATCCTTGTGCATATTAGCCAGATCCAATAAGGCCGTCTGGTACAGTGAATCTTTATTGTCGATGATGATATATTGATGCACAAACTGAAGACGTTTCAGATCTGCGTCCAATAAAGCGGATTCATGTGCTTTATCTGCAAGGCGGAATGAAATAAGTTCCTGAAACCAACGCAGTGCCAGCCAGGTTGATGAAGTACTATCTGCTGTCAGAAAATCATGGGCTGCAAATGATTTTGCCGGATTGAAGGCATTGGGATCTGTCAATACAAAATCATAGGCAGGCTTTGTGAGGTAGGATTCTGTTCCGGCATAAAAATCCAATGCGCGATGCATTAGTATATCATACAAGGTTGGCCTGAGATCATCTGTATTCTTCTCTTCTGTCAACAAGAGAAGATACGCTTTGACATCAGCTGTCTTTAATCCTTCCCATTGAACTGATTGAGCATAATGGGAATGAATCTTATCCGTAAAATGACGGATTCCCCATGTACGGATATCTGGTCCAGGAATTCCTCCGAATTCAGTTCGGCTCCTCAACTCCCACAGATGGGATTGCAGATAGATCGTATACCAACGAGCCAACAGGGAATGCATGACTGATTTTGCAGGTTCCGGATAGGTCGCCAATTCGGCCTCCCCACGCTCCAGCGCCTTGATAGCAGAATCTTCCTCGAGCTGTGTGAGATATCTGTTTTCATACAAGGTAGCCTTGATGATGTTGGTAGATTCAGAACCACTGATAGCCAATTGCTTGACCTTCCTGACTTCTTCCAACGCTGAAGCTGCAAGGCCCTTCTGCTCAAGCGAATCAATCGATTTCCATAATTTTTCCATTACCACAGGATCAACCGTTTGCGGATTTGTGGAAGGAGCTGGCCTGGATTTGCAGGAAATCAGGAATAAAATGGCAAATGCCATTGCAGATAATTGGTATTTCATAAGGTTGCATTATTTATATTCAGATAATAGATGCCTGATATGATAAAATTACAGAAGCGCAGTAACTCATTTAACGCTTTATTAACCGAAAGCAATATTGACTTTCACTCAAGAGGGACCGTTCAGGGAATGTAACGGTCCGGTAAAACCTCAGCAGGCAAAGGCAAATCCTCAGTGATATGAGCTACCAATTGTTCTGCCCAGAATGGAGCCAGGCTGGTTCCTTTCGTTCCCATCCCATTAAAGATAAAT
>DATHZY010000231.1:0-5715 GCA_035458325.1 Saprospiraceae bacterium
GCCATTCGATGGTGGTTTCTGCATCTGCAGTAGACACCAGCGTCAACGTAATGCCTTCACATAAGGTGGTATCTGCCGGTAATACCGGTGTGGGGGGTACACCGGAAATGTCAACTACGATGGTATCCGTAGCTGACCCGCAATTGTTATTTACTTCGAGGATGAAGACCCCGGATTGAATCGTTGTAAAATCAGGATCGGTTGATCCGTCCTGCCATTCATAATCGACACCAGAGATGCCGGATTGAATCGTGACGGTTTCACCCGCGCACACCTGTATGTCCTGCCCAAGGTCAAGCTGAGGGCCCTGAGTATTCTCAATGATCTCAACGGTATCTGTTGAAGTGCCACAGTCATTTGATATGATGAGGATGATCGTTTGTTCTTGTGTGGTTTGATAGGAGTTGCCTGTCGATCCATCCTGCCAGAGATAATCGACATTGGAGATGCCTGGTGTCAGGGTAATCACCTCGCCAGGGCAAAGTGATTGGTCAATACCGAGATCGAGCACCGGCACATCTGGCAAGGCTGTCACTTGTAGGGTATCGAATGATGATCCGCAACTATTGCTGATGGCAGCATACACCATACCTGCACCGGAAACATTGTAACTGGTTCCTGTAGACCCATCCGGCCATTCGATGGTGACCCCCGGGGTGTTGATGGACAGGATAAAAGATTCACCGGAACAGAGTGAAGTATCTGCGCCCAGATCGAGTGGGGGTGTTTCAGGAAGCAATGAAACCACCAGGGTATCAAATGCAATCCCGCAATTATTGCTTACTGCTACCGAAATTTCTCCCGCACCATTGATCGTATAAGTTGGATTAGCTGATCCATCCTGCCACAGCCATGTAGAAACATCTGCTGATACAGGCGCTAGTGTAATCATGTCGCTCGCGCAGATACCCATATCATTTCCCAGGGAGATAGTTGGAGCAGAACCTCCATCTGCAACTATTGTAGTGTCCTGATCAGTGCCACAACCATTGCTTACCGTGATACTGTATGTGCCTGGTGATGAAACAGTAAGTTGCTGTCCTGTAGAATTATCATTCCAGGCATAAGCCACTCCGGTAATCTCCGCATCAAGTATGGTCGTCTGGCCCAGGCACAAAGAGATCTGTTCAGGTAGATCTACGAGTGGTGGTGCACCATTCATACTGATGACAATAGTATCGGAAAAGAGTTGACAACTATTTGAGACTACAACTGTGTACGTGCCTGCTGCAGTCACGATCAGGGAATCTATAGTTGATCCATCCTGCCACAAAATATCCGCACCAGGATTACCGGCATAGAGTATCGTATGTTCCCCCGGGCATAAATTCAGATCTGGTCCAAAATCCGGCTGCACAATAGGGGAATCAAAATCAACCACGATAGTATCTGAAGTATTTCCACAGGAATTAGTGACCATAAGCGAATAAGTACCTGGGGCACTAACGATCAGCGTGTCATTTGTAGATTGATCCTGCCACAGGAAATTTCCACCGGCTACATTCGTGGTCAGGATCAGGTCATAGGTATCGCATACAATTGTGTCACCACCAAGATTTACCACTGGGATTGACGTAATGATCACTTCCATTTGATCAGTCGCAGTTCCGCATATATTCGTTACAACCACTTCATAAAGTCCGGGCAATGAAATGAAATAAGGTGAGTCATCGCTGCCATCCTGCCAGAGGATCTCTCCGGAAGAGGGATTAATATTGATTTCAAGTATTTCACCGTTACACAACTGCATTGTATCCGCACCGAGGTTGATCACGGGAGGTTCGAGGATGGTGACGACAATATCATCGCTCGCACTGCCACATTGGTTGCTGATCGTCAATGAGTAAGTGCCTGCTTCATAGATATAATAAGTGGAAGAGGTCGTCATATCCTGCCAAAGGAAATCACCGAGACCGGGGTCCAGTGAAATCTCATATTCATCATCTAAGCACAAGTTCACATCTTCACCCAGATCAAATGGTTCAGGGGTAGTTTGGACTTCAATGGATATTTCATCCGTCGAAATATTGCAGCCATCATCCAGGGTGACGGAGTATGTGCCTGAAGTCGTAAAGGTATAGTCCGGGTCTGTAGATCCATCGTTCCACAGGTAATCATTGAAGATTGGGTCAAGGGAGATAGAATAAGACTCTCCTTCACAAAGGATAACGTCGGGGCCCAGGTCAACCGGATCCTGACCATGGAAAATGATCTGAATAGAGTCGATCCCAAAGCTGCAACCGTCCAGGACCGTAAGACTATAAGTGCCAGATGCTGTAACGGTCAGGGTGGGTTCATGAGAACCATCTTCCCAGATAAAATAATATCCCTGATCCTCCGGTTCGATTGTGTAAGCAGTACAAGCGACCTCAGGGCCACCAAGGTCGAGAGGTATATCTCCGTCACCGTTGATTTTTTCAAGGACTACATCATCAATATAATAATAGGATACATTGCCAAAGCAAGGATCCTGGACTGGTGTTTCACTGTCGGGATGAAAATTTCCGATGGTAATAAATTGTTCGCCACCTTCTGCAAGGAAACAACCGGAAACATACAACCAACCTTCTGATTCGGTCAGCCATCCCTGATTTGTTTCGAGTTGGGGTGTTACATCGAGGTAAGTTGAAAAGCTGTGGTGTGGAGCGTCTTCGGATACATAAGCACCGATTAATTGAGTAGCGCAGCCGAATTCCGCCTTGCTAATATAAAAGCTCAGAAGGTAATAGGTGTTGGCTTCCAGTACCTCCAGCAGCGGAGCCTGGATGTACTCCCTGTAACCGGAATTTACAACATATACGTAGACACCAGCATAGCCTTCTCCTGAATTGGGAAATTGTGTTCCGGCGAAATTGTCAGGAACCCCGCCAGGCCCGGATCCGCATGCATGAAAGATGTCCGGCGAGCCCAGGGTGGGTCCAGACCACGGATCAGCGACTGTCGGTCCCCAACCTCCGGGACCAGTAGGGCATGGGGATACGTTTTCAAAGCTATAATTGGGTACCAGGTTCTGCGCTATACCATCGTAAATAAAAGTCGCAAAAAGAATAGAAGAAAAGAATCTTAAAATCGCAGGGTGAATTGATGGTTGCATTCAGTTCTATTGGTCATCGTATGCTTACTGGTGATGAAAATACTAACTAATTGGCACACAAACAAAAAGCACATCCACCGTCAGGGGATGTGCTTCTTGGAAAGAAATGATATTTGTTATTTCAAACTAGTCATACGCATAGAAGCTGGCAGCCATATCCACCGCCTGGTCTTCGTAATCGTCAGCATAGACGATGACCACCAGAAGGTTGGAACTGCTCTCCTTGTCCAGCAAGGCCATAAAGACTGCGTTAGCTCCGTCTTTTCTTCCCTTGATGTAATAGCCGGTGAAATCATCGATATCGATGGCATCACCTTCCTGGATCCGGTCGTATTCGAGTCCTTCTGCCATTTCAACTACTGCATCCGCGAGATCATCTTCGGTCACCCACTCATCCTGGATAGGTAATATGCTCAGGAAAAGATTGTCGTTGCCGGCAGTGAATTCTTCAGCATTGTTGGTTTCGATCCTAAAGTTCTTAGGCACGGAAAATCCTACACCGTGTGTGTCCCAGACCATGTCGGTCTGCGCCTGGAGGGAAAAGGTAAGCAACAAAGTGCCCGCTATCCCCGCTAATGTTTGGTAAATTTTCATGTACATGCAGTTAAAGTGAAGAGATGTAATCCATTTCGTCACGAGCCTAAGGATTGGGTTTGACTACAGGCGACGACTAAAATGCGGCGCGAAGATAGAATAAGTTTCCATCAGTGGTAATGGGATTTAAACATTGTTACAAGTCTGACAGAGAGGCTTGTACAAGCTTGAATGCCGTGTAATGTGGTAATTTTATAAAAATTAATTTTTCAGGAATTTCCCCCGGCCATTTTCCGTCGAAATCAAATACATCCCGGTGGTCAATGACCGGACATCGATACAGCAGCCATTTCCGGTCAGCACCTGCCTTCCCGACATATCTGTGATGCGGATGAAGTAGGCTTCTTTTTGGAGGATCAATTCGTTCGTCACTGGGTTGGGATAGAATGCAAGTTGTGTATCTGTGTTATTTGATAGGATGCCCGTTGTGGTTTCATAAGTACCACTCCTGAATTTTACTTTAGAGCTGCCATTGTCTTGCCAGGCAACTAATACTTCATTACCGGTGACCGCAACATCTCCATTCACCACCAGGCTAAATGCCAAAGTATCAAAGGAACCAGAAAACCCTTTGGTGATATCTTCAGTGAACATTAACGCAAGCCCGGTAGAAAACTCTGCGGAATGACGCCAAAGTAATGCTGCAGCTTGTCCGGATGAAGCAAGGCGTGAAAAATTTTGCTGCAGGCCTTCACCTGATCCAGGCACAGGCGTTGATGGGGGAGTGGAAAGATCAATGATGGGCGTTTCATTGTAATACACAAGTGCCTGGCCACTGGCAGCACTCATGAAAGTTGAATACAAGGTGTCACCAATCATAACTGCATCCGGACCTGTGGCAGGACATGCTTCAATCATCCATCCGTTTTGATCAATGTTGACGCCCCTGGTAAACGTCAGGCCGCCATCGGAAGAAAAGCCTGCCCAGCTGTCCCTGAGATTGTTATTGTTATCACGATATACCACAGCTACGTTGTCGCCATGACTGTGAATGGTAGCGGGACAACAATCGCAAACTTCTGATTGCTGGCTGCTCCATCCACTGGCAAGGACATCTGTTGTAAAAGTTTGCCCAAAATCGTAAGATCGTGTAACGACCCACCTTGCTTCATGAAAGGCAGCATTGAACCGCATAAAGGCAACGATCGGATGACCTTCATCGTCTGTGGTTACAGTTGGAAATCTTGATTTGTCTGTGCCCGTGTCTTCGACCTGCACCGGAGCTGCGAAGGTCACGCCTCCGTCAAATGACCTTAAGAGCCAGATGTGGCTCGAGGCAAGGTCTTCAGGTGTTTGCTTGTAGACGATGTAAATCGTATCACCATGCGCTGCGAGTTCGGGTCCCATCCACGTAGCAGAGGCGATCGTGACACCGCTTGGATTTAACCGGATCGGTGTTGTAAATACGGTTCCATCCCATCTGGAATACATCAGATCGGAGGATTTTCCCCAAATGATAAGCGGACTACCGGAAGCATTACTGGTCATTCGTGGGCGGACATTTCCGAAGGAAGCAGGGGCCACCTCCATGGGTTCATTCCAGGTAACCTGACTGCACATGTCACTTGAAATAAACGTGACAAGCAGGAGGATAGAAGTTTTCATTAGTTGATTCAAGTATCTCCTGGACATAATGTGGATTTTGATTAAATGTACGGAAAAACCTTGAAGCCTCAGTGATCGTGTGTATCCCATCAATAGATTCACCTTCACTTCATCTTCTCTTACCATTCTTTAATCCATCTAACCATTTAACCATTTAACCATCTAACCTCCTAATCATCTAATCTCCTAAGCATTTCTACATTTTAACCACTTTAAATGTCCTTTGCTCACCACCCATCACTACTGTCAGAAAATACATTCCCACCGGCATGGTCATATCAAGTGTAATGTGAGATCCTCCGGTTACTGATGTTGTCATCACTCTCTTGCTTTGCAGATCTGTTAGTATTACCTCCGTAAATCTAAGATCTGCTGGTAAATCAATGAAGAGCTGCTCTTTGACAGGGTTAGGATAGATAATT
>DATHZY010000232.1:0-4173 GCA_035458325.1 Saprospiraceae bacterium
CAAACACCCTACACCTCTTACTCTCTTACTTTCTCATTCTCTTACAATTTACGTCAAATTATTGACTATATAATAGTCAATAATTTGACGTAAATTTGGTCTATGTACGACAAGGCAGTACTCCACCTGGACCTCGATTCCTTCTTCGTCTCCGTAGAATGCCTGCGGGACAGCAGCCTCAAAGGCAAGCCCCTCATCATCGGGGGCATGGGCGGCCGGGGTGTGGTGGCCTCCTGCAGCTATGAAGCGAGACGCTATGGAGTCCATTCTGCCATGCCCATGAAGATGGCCCTGCGCCTATGTCCCCAGGCCATGGTGCTGCGCGGGGATATGGATGCCTATACCAAGCACTCCCAACTGGTATCCCAGATCATCGATGACCAGGCTCCCGTTTTTGAAAAAGCCTCCATCGATGAGTTTTATCTCGACCTCACCGGCATGGACCGCTATTTTGGTTGCTATAAGTGGTCGGCCGAACTACGCGAACGGATCATCAAGGAATCAGGGCTCCCCATCTCCTGCGCCCTGTCCGTCAATAAGCTCGTCTCCAAGGTCGGCACCGGCGAAGCCAAGCCCAACGGCATGCGCGAAATCCCCACCGGCGAAGAGCGCGAGTTTCTGGCCCCGCTTTCCACCGGCAAGATTCCCGGCATCGGCAAGGAAACCTATAAGAAACTCAGTTTCATGGGCGTACGCACGATCCGCGTACTCCGCGAAATTCCCCATCCACTGCTCGACCGCGAGTTTGGCAAGATGGGCCAGTACCTCTGGGAGAGCGCCAATGCCATCGACCGCCGCCAGGTCATCCCGTACAACGAACAAAAATCAATGTCCAAGGAACGCACCTTCAGCGAGGATACCCTGGATATCAAATTTATCCGCAGCATGCTCGGTGCCATGGTCGACGAACTCGCTTTCGACCTCCGGCAAGACGCCCGCCTCACCAGTTGTATCACCGTCAAGATCCGCTATGCCGACTTCAACACTTTTACGAAGCAGCGCCGCATCTCCTATACCGCACAGACCCGTACCCTCATTGCCCATGCGCTCGAACTCTTCACCGATGTCTATGAGCGCCGCCAGCTCATCCGCCTCATCGGCATCAAATTCAGCGGCCTGGTCAATGGCAATATCCAGCTCGACCTCTTTGATAATACCGAAGAAGAAATTTCCCTATTGCAGCAACTCGATCATATCCGGAGACGATGGGGGAAGGGATCGGTCGGCTGGGCCAATTTTAATATGAAGGCGAAGGCGGAGACTAAGGCGAAGGAAAAGGACTGATGTGTTTTATACCCTTAAGGAAGACTCCTGAACCTAATATTCTAACTTGAATTACGTATTTTTGTACAAAATAACGTACAAGATCATATGAAAGCCATAACGATTTCCAATCTCAGAAGTAGGATCAGTTATTTCTTTAATCTGGTCACCAATTCATCAGAAGTATTGATTATCCCCCGGACCAATACAGATGATGCGGTCGTCATTCTATCCCTAAAGGAATACAATGCACTGACAGAAACAAATTACCTCATGTCATCTGAGGCTAACAGGAAAAGACTCATCGAATCCATTGAACAACTTGCCAAAGAGGACCTGGTTCCTTACAAGTTGGATGAAGACAAGAAATCATGAATGTCGAATTCACCACAGCTGCATGGGAGGACTTCAATCATTGGATTCAATTTGACATCACCAAGGTGGATAAGATTAATGAACTGATCCGCTCGATCAGGCAAAACCCTTTCAAAGGAATCGGAAGTCCTGAACCATTGCGACATGAACTGAAAGGATTCTGGTCCCGCAGAATAGATTACGAACATCGCTTAGTTTATAGAGTCGTTGGCAAACCTGGCCAGGATTTCAAAATTCAAATCATCCAATGCCGCTTTCATTATAGCGACAAATAAAAAAGGGGCCTCGAAAAGCCCCTTTTTATTTTACTCACAACTCACAATTCACAACTCACTTTTTTCATTTAACAAAATAAACCACCTTCGTCAGCCACTTTGTAGAGTCCGGCTCAGTACCAGGATCCGTTACATACTCTTCAATCACAGGTGTCAGTTGCTCAAGTTTATTTTCCCTGATGTATACATCCATAGCTTCATGCGCTGATCCGATGCCATTATAACCACCCATATAATCGATGGTCAGTGACTTAGCAGCAGGTAGGTTGATTACCTCCATGCCTGCGGGGGCCTTGATATCTCCGGTAAAGGCAACAGCTGCAGCAAGATCCGCCGTCATCTTTTCTGTATCCCATTTGTAATACAGACCGGCGGGCATGCCGGCAGGTTTACCACCCGCTTTTTCAAGCGCAGGGAAAATAGCCCCATAACTTTTCTCATAGAATGAAGGAAGTTTGTCAAAACCCATCGAGCCCCGAATACCGAGATATTTTCCACCGGGATATTCACCAGGCATAATTTTCAAAGCACTGGTTGTTTCTGCTTTAGGAGCACTGGCAACAAGATCTGTTAATTTAGAAAGGCCTCTTTCAAAGTCCGTTGCCATCATCTTATCGAGGTTCATAATGCTGCCCATGATGCGACCTGCAAAATCATTTTCACCTTTCATCCCCCACGTAACAAAAGTGCCTCCGGTAGTATCCTTTAAACTTAAATAGCCGGTAAATTTACCTCCAAAGAACCCTAAAATATTCACCTCTGTTTCTGTATAGGAGGTTGGCTCTAGTTTGATGATCGTTTGCGTTCCTTTACCAACTTTTGAGCTAGACCAGCTAGACATTGAACCCACAGCCCCATCCGTGCCGGTATACTCAACGACCATAGCAGTATCTTTTTCAGCCCATGGAGACCATAGTTGTGTATTCTTGAGAGAACTCACATATGGCCACACCTGAGCTGGAGTACCAGGTATTATGGTAGAGCGGCTTACGTCGAAACTCTTCGGACCTACAAAGCCCAGCACGATGGCGATCAGCACCAGGACGCCAACGAAATAAAGGAGGTATTTCAAGATTTTCATAAGGATATGATTTTTAAGGGCATGAAGATAAAAAACAGGTATCATATTATCTCCTCTGGCATCCTTAGAATTTCATTATTATTGAGACCATATTAAAAGCAGGATCATGCCAAATCAACTACATGTCGTCAGGACATTTCTGGTCATTTCAGTATTAGCCATTATCATCGGATGTGGTAAAAAAGAAAGCTCCATCGCACCTGAAAGACCCCATCAGCCTTTCGTCTTCAGATCAGTACTCGATCAACAACCAAGAATCATAACCCTTGCGTTGCACGATGATGTCTGGGCAGCCTACCACACAGATAGTTGTTCACTCTATAAGGTCTGGAAAGGCCACGTTCAGTTCCAGGGCGCAGTGTATGACAATGCCCATGGCCCACAGCCCATCTCCATCGGCGATGCCTGGATGGTCAATCCGTACAAACACCCGTGGAGCGTGAAGTCCGCCGGTAGTGAAGTGCTGAAGGAAGTAAAATATGCCGGCCATGCATTAAAAAATGGCAGAGCGATCCTCAAATACAATCTGGTGTGCGACAACGGCACGATGATCAAGGTTGATGAACAACCTGAATTTCTCCAGAAGGATGCCCAGGTTGGTTTTGAACGTACTTTCAGATTGCACGATGTTCCTCAAGGATATGAAGTGAGTATTGCGCAGCAAGTCACGTCCATCGCCCTTGCACAAAACCTTACGACCAATGGCAAGTGGGTGGTTGAAGCAGAAGAGAAGAAAGAGGTGGAAGGAAAACAATTGCTCACACTGAATGGCAGACTGGGTTTGTTGCCTGGTGAAGAAACGTATTTCCGCACTTACTTCGTAAGCCAACCCACCATTGAAAACCCAAATAAGCCTGGAGATGGTGAGGTTGCAACACTTCCACTTGGACAGCGCCTGATCGCCAAGAATGATTGTAAGACCTGCCACAATGAAAAAGTGCAGACAATCGGACCAGCATATAAACAGATTGCTGAAAGATATCCATGGAACGAAGAGACCGTTACAGCATTAACGAATAAAGTCATTGCAGGAGGTGCAGGCATATGGGGTACGCAAGCGATGAGCGCCCATCCGGAATTACCCTTGACCGATGCCATGGAAATGGTCAGGTATATCCTGCGTCTGGATACCACAGATGTCGGACAAAAAGGTTCAGAAGATGCAGCAGGCATCTCGCT
>DATHZY010000233.1:0-3100 GCA_035458325.1 Saprospiraceae bacterium
CCAAGGATCACCCCTGTGGTGATCAGGGTCGCTCCGCTCTGAAAGATGACGGTACCTCTTCTCACAGTACTCCCGTCCCCTCCAATCTGTAAGTTTCCGGAAATTTTCAATTGGGGATTTCCGGAGGTTGCAAAATTCAAGGTCCCGGTATTATTATTTGCGTTATCGCCTCCGACTTTAAGGCTTCCGCATACAGCAGTTGTAGTGTTCACAAAAACGGTGAAACCTCCCCTTATCTGGACTACATCTGCTGGACCGGGAATCCCGGACCCACTCCAGGTCGCATCATCATTCCAGTTACCACTCGCAATGGATATATAGGGTGACTGTCCATACACAGATGAACTCAGGAACAAATAAAGCGACATCGTCCAAAAAACGTGGAAGCGCCTATTAATGAATCTGGATTTAGTTCTTGGGTTTGGGGTGGTGTCTTCATTCGTGGTTGTGGTCATGATCATTTATGGATTTTCCATTTATGCATTTTGGTATTCATATTGCTGGGAGGATTTCGCACTGAACGATAGCTAAAAGCCAGGATGCCTGAAGGCAAGCGGAGATCGTATGTCATGAAGACATAATGAACAAAAGCAATAAAGACTGGGGGGGATTTCTTTAAGGGATGGCCTCACCAAAAATGATGACGGGCACAAGCATGGGAGATGAGTCATTTTCTATTGTTTTTAAAGCACGGCTCATTAGTCTCCGGAGGTGATATGCTTTAAAACAATATTGGAGTTGGGATTCCTGTGGGAATAAATGTAGTCGAAATCCTTTAACCAAGTATATTCCTCACATCTATGGATTAAAAATTTAACAACCACTTGAGTAAATATTGAATAATTATCCAATCTATAAGTACATATTTGTCACTCCCTTATATTCTGTATTCGAATTATTTCGCCATTTTGATGAAGTGTTAAAATTTCCAGTCCGGATGAATTTCCCAAGCAAGATGGTGGTCCATTTCTGTTTCAACGGCTCTTTCTCACCGCTTCAAGACTTTGCAGTGCTAACTTTCAAGAACACAAATCCCCTGCATTTTCAAAATCATCTTTTACCTGAAAGGATATTCAAAAGCTTCTGCAAACCGCATCATTTGCAGCAATATTCCTTAGCCTCCACCTTTTAACTATCTTTCCCGCCATGGATTCAACCGGTATTTCCCCTCTACTTATCCTTTCCATCGTCGCCGGCTATTTTCTACTGCTCATCTTCCTGGCATGGGTTACCTCCAGGGGCTCCACAACAGATGATTTTTTCATCAACCGGCATAAGTCCCCATGGTACCTGGTAGCTATCGGCATGATCGGAAGTAGCCTTTCCGGTGTAACCTTCATATCCATACCTGGAGTTGTCGGTGCAGGCGGACATAATCAGGCCTTTTCCTACATGCAGGTTGTGCTTGGATATTTGCTTGGCTATATGACGATCTCACTGGTGTTGATGCCTTTGTACTATAGGCTCAACCTCATTTCTATCTATGGATACCTTGGGATGAGATTCGGACCCGTTTCCTACAAAACCGGGTCTGCCTTTTTCATGCTCTCCCGTATGATAGGCTCCGCCTTCAGAATGTTCCTGGCTGTCATGGTGCTGCACACTTTACTCTGCGAACCATTCGGGATTCCATTCTATATAACCGTATTGATAGCCATCCTGTTGATTTGGGTATACACCTTCAAGGGAGGCATCCGAACGATTGTATTTACTGATACACTCCAGACATTTTGCATGCTGGCAGCAGTCATCCTGACAATCGTAGCTATCATGCACAAACTGGATCTTTCCCTGTTTACGCTACCCCAGGCCATGCGGGATGCCGGCTTTGCTAAAGTATTCTTCTTTGAAGGTGGCTGGGCTGATCAGAATAATTTTTTCAAGCAATTTCTCAGCGGAGCTTTAATCACTATTGTCATGACGGGATTGGACCAGGATATGATGCAAAAAAACCTTTCCTGTAAAAACATCGGGGAAGCCCAGAAGAACATGTATTTCTTTTCGGTCATCCTGATTATAGCCAATCTCCTGGTCCTGACATTGGGTGCATTGCTCTGGATTTACCTGGGCCATCTCGGCCTAGCAGCACCCGAAAGATCAGATCAGCTTTATGCCCTCCTGGCTATGGGCCATCTGCCTTTGTATATTGGAATTGCATTTATTATCGGACTGGTAGCTTCAGCATACAACAGCGCCGATGGAACACTCACCGCCATGACCACCACTGTGTGTATGGATTTCCTGGGCTTCGAAAAAGAAGCCAAATACAAGGATGAAGCTTATAAAACCAAAATCAGAAGACGGGTCCATGTACTGATCGCCATCTTTTTCGCCGGTGTGATTTTGTTATTCCAACTCATCAACAAGGGCTCGGTTATCAATGAATTGTTCAGGGCGGCAGGATTCACCTATGGGCCTTTGCTTGGATTGTTCGCCTTTGGATTATTGACCCGCCGCAAGCTAAAGGATCGTTACGCTATCCTGGTCTGTATAGCTGCCCCCATTATCTCCTATTTTCTCAATGCATATTCCGTGCAACTTTTCAACGGCCTTACTTTTGGATTCCTGATCCTTGCTGTAAATGGTCTGCTGACCTTCGCAGGACTGTGGCTGATAAGTGAAAAAGGAAAAGTGAAGGGTGAAAAGTGAAATAAGGCGAAGGCTGAGGCGAAGAAGCATGTACCTTTTACCAGTTAACATGTGCAAAAAAAGGCTGAGGCTAAGGCTAAGGTTAAGGAAGAATTGCTAAACAATTACCATTTAACATTTACCAAAAGAGGCTAAGGCTAAGGCTAAGGAAGAATTGTTAAACAATTACCATTTAACATTTACCATTTATCAAAAAGAAGCCGAGGCTAAGTGTTATTAATAACCTACCATTTATCGTTACCGATTACTGATTACCGATTACTGCTTACCGATTACCGTTTACTGATTACTGATTACTGATTACTGATTACCGATTACCGACTATAGCTGACCGACTACCGATTACCGATTACTGCTTACCGATTACTGCTTACCAAATATTGATTACTGATTACTGATTACCGACTACAGCTGACCGATTACTGATTACCGTTTACCGATTACTGATTAC
>DATHZY010000234.1:0-4579 GCA_035458325.1 Saprospiraceae bacterium
CACCACTCACCACTCACCACTCACCACTCACCACTCACCACTCACCACTCACCACTCACCACTCACCACTCACCACTCACAGTTCTTCAATTCTCATGTTCCCTGCCAAGGGCTTTGCCCAATTGCAAAGCTTTGCTCAACTCCTCATCTTCCGCATTACGCTGGCTCAATAATTTATTGACAGGTGGCGTGGGCTGACCGGCATCAATCCAGGCAGTGTACCAGACGTCACCTACTGCTTTAACGGCGACACGGAATCGGTCTTCTACCATGTTATTCATGGCCAGGTTATACGCCTTTGCATATTCAGTGCATTGTGTACGTAGATTCACATTGTTGCGGTCCTCAAAGCAGAATTGCTGATCGGATGGGTATGTTTGACTGAGTTCTTTTTCTAACTGCAAGACACGACCCACTTCCTTATGACTTCCGAGGACAAGGTCCCAGAAATAAGTGGCAGGATCGTCGATATAACTGGCGGTACCAACGATCATATCAAATTCTTCAACGGCAAATAATTCAGGGATCCGGCTTTCCCAAAAAGCATGGATACCTATCTGGTCTGTTAACTGACCATTGTAGTTTGAAGTCGTGTGTAAAGGCACACAGGCATCTGCAATGTAATGACCAAATTCGGCTGAGATACGCAATACCTGATCCAGGTTCTGATCCTTAAAGGCATTGGTCAATCGACGCTGCATAGCCTGCAGATGATACGGTACAATCCCATGTGCTGATAATATATCATGGATATAGACGGGAGCTGTTGCTTTGCATTGAATATCCGGAAAGAGCATCTGTAGACTGTCGCAAGGAATGATAGCCTCATCTTCATAGTACTGCCGCAGGTAATGTCTACGCACCAACGTCCGTCTGCTCATGTAATCTGGCAAGGAATCCATCCATTGTTCATGCGGAATAGCTCTTAACAAAAATGTTGTATCCTCCCCCTCTATGGTAAACAATTCAATATTGAGCGCCAATGCCTGATCCCAATACCTTGGCATGTGATCAAAAGGCAACACACCCCAATGATCAAGATCTATGTAATGACGAACAGCTTCATGTTTTGTAGCATACCTTCTCTTGTCCGGATCGACAGCATGCTCTGCGATGTAATCAATATAAGGCTTGTACCAACCCATCATTTCGCTCGGTACGGTATAGACAGCTACTCTGTTGATCAGCCGGTGGCCGAAGAAACCCCACTCAGATTGACTGAACAGGACAATCAGGTATATCCACACCTGTAACATCATGAGCCGAAAAAGTAATCATATGACCTGAATGCGCCCTTCATCACTTCATGCTGCCCGATCATAAAATCCCTTCCTTCGTATTGAATAAAGTAACGGCTGACGGCTGGTGAAAATTCAGACACCCCTACAGGGCCAATAGGAAAGAACTTTAACGAAGAGGCCTTGTCCGGATAGATCATTTTTATCTCCATAAACGGAACCATCTGAAGGATACTGTCCCTTTCCTGTGCATCATTGATGTAATCCTCACAGGCGATGGATTCAAGGTTAGTAAAATACGATTTAACCCTGTTCGTCACATCTCCTTCTTTCCGCGGGGTGGTATTAAACATCGGTTCAACACCATATCCTATTCCTTTTTTATAAATGACAAAGGAATGTTGAATCTGTTTTGGATAATACACCTTCATGGTATCGATCTTTTCTGTATCCTCCATCCAGAAATGGACATCCCGCCAGTCAACAGGCGCTAATGCATACCTTGCCCGGAGACCGCCATCAAAACCAGGCTGGTTCAGGCAATAGGGTTGTGTCGTTCCTTCTTTAAGAAAAAAAGTACCTCGCTCATCCTGCGTCACCCCACCCACATAATAGTTGAGCAATCCCTCCCCCTTCAAATCAAAGATCTCCACATGGATGCCGGTGACTGCCATCGAAGGCAATATATTTTCTGTCGCAGCTTTGTTTGGAATATGATCCAGGTGCTGTGTCTGTATACCCTTGAGTAAATGATCGATATTGGATTGCCTCACCCGATGCATGTCATTGACTACCCAGTGATCCCCCACCCGCTTCAGATCGGATCGTGTCCCATCCTTATGCGTCAGGATAATTCTGCCGATGGTGTTGACATCTTCTATCTTAAAGTTACTCTCCGCCCTGTCTATCGTCGTCGTGCGGTCCCCCTTGTTTTTGTAAACATAGAATACGACCAGCCCGATCACCACCAGGGCTATTAATAATAAAATATTTCTTTTCATGTTTTTTCCCTTTTTGCCCCTAAATCCCTTGTGCTTCGACCTGCTAACGCTCAACCTTTTGCTACAGCTCAGCAACCAGGGGACTTGAATTCTATTACATAGTCACTACTATTAATTTAGCAACTGCCACTCACAATTCACAACTCACAACTCACACAGAGAACTTCCTTTTCCTAAGATACTGATAAATCATTCCCAACAGCATAACAAGCCCCAGCGGCCCCAGGATATTAATCAACTGCCACTTCATTCCTTCCTCATTAGCTTTAACAGTATTCAGCAATCGAAGTTTCACATCTTTTGATCTCGCTTCCAAAACGCCTGATTCGTCCAGCATATACTCGATTGCATTGAGCAAGAAATCCCTGTTGCCGGTAAAGGAGGTATTCTCATATTTGTTGTAACCCAATGGTGCGATTTCCCCCGATGTGGAATTAACCAGGTTTTTGATAATGTCCCCATCCGCTACGACCATCACCTTGGCTGAATCTCCGGAGGCTTTATATTTTAAACCTGCTTTATCCAGCACGCCAAGTTGCTCATTCGATAAGCGATTTTGATACATCGATTGAAATGGTCCTTCCAGCATGACGGCAAAGTTCTGCGGGCCTTTGTTAAATAACTTGGGATCCGGCTCCTCTCTCAGGATATCAAAATTTAAGCGCACCGGCGTCAACTGTATACGGCTATACTCGGATGATTTCATCAGGATGGTCTTCATGATGGGCGTAGCTGTCTGGATGGTATCAATACTACCAGGGAATTCTAGTTGTATCCTATCAAGGCCCTTTGTAATCGGATGATCCGAAGTAGACGAGATCAGCGGGTGATAATACCACGGGAACAATTCTGTCTGCGGCTTGTCTCCCTGCATACCCACGACCATCGGGATTCGTGTACATTGAAGGTCAAGGACAAGGTTCGGATTGACACGCGCACCCAGCTTGAAAAGCAGCGGATCAAGACCAAGATTATATGGCGGTGGTATGTAACTCTTATTCTGGTTGATGCTATCCAATGAAACGATCAGCGGATCGATCAGGAACATCACATGGCCTCCGTTCATGATGTATTGATCCAGCATGAAGAGATGTGCTTCTGAAAACTCCTCAGTGGGCTTGGCGATGATCAGTACTTTGATCTCCGACGGAATCTGTACAATGCTATCAAGGTTGATCCTGTTGACCGCATATGAATTACTGAGGTCATTCTCTAAAGACGCGGTTTGTAATGGATTCAATTCCCCTTGCCCTGAAGTAAAGGCTACAACCTGTCTGGTTTGCCTTTTGATCTTCTGGATACCATCCGCCAGTTTATATTCCAGCAAGCTGATACTATTATTAAGAATCACTTCTTTGTCAGCGCCAGGGATATCATCTTGCAATAGATTGACCGGAATGCTGCGTGTGCCGTAATTGATAATGGCAAATGGAAAAATATATTGGGCTGATGCACCCGCTGCATCACTAATCCTGAGCTTGGTGGGCACTAAACCTGCCTCCGCAAATTGCTTATGTCGTGCATTGACTTCTTCAATCGTGCCTTCATTTGGATTTTCAAAATTGTATTCAATCTGCGGACTCACTTGCGAAAACCTCCTCAACATATCCTCCGTGGATTCCTGGAGGCGTTTGAATCCTGCAGGGAATCGGCCGTCTAGCAATACCCGTATATAAATCCGGTCATCAAGGTTACGGAGCAATTGTTTTGTGGCAGGTGCAAGCGTATAACGACGCTCCTCTGTGGCATCAAAAGAGGTGTAAACCCATTGAGATACCACATACATCAGCACTAAGATCCCCGTGATGAGTAATCCTGTCGTGATGACCTTCCTGCTCTCTGCTGCAAATAGTTTAGCCATGATCGGTCAGGTACGTTTAGTGATGGTGACCCATGTCCAGGTGAGGCATAGACCGATAAGGCAGATGAAATACATCAGGTCACGGGTCTCAATGACCCCACGGCTGATGGAGTGGTAATGATAATCAATCCCAAGCGACTCAATGATGGCATCAAGGTTGCCGGTAAAAGAAGCGATGCGGCTGATGAAATAAAATCCATAGTACAGTACAAAGCAAAAGAAAACAGCCATGACAAAAGCCACAATCTGGTTGGATGTCTGCGCGGAGGCAAAAACACCTATCGCACAAAACACAGCACCTAACAGGAACAAGCCAAAATAAGAAGCCCCTATCTGACCGAGATCGATGTTGCCGGGAGGCGAACCAAGCTGATAGATCGAATAAACATAAATCAGGGTTGGAAGCAACGCTATGGCAAGCCAGGACAATGTGGCCAGGTATTTTCCGGTGACGATGTGCCAGGCTGAAATGGGGCGCG
>DATHZY010000235.1:0-2655 GCA_035458325.1 Saprospiraceae bacterium
CAGCCACAAGGCAGCCATACTCAGCAAGGTGACTTGTCCGGTAAATGCTTTTGTAGAAGCCACTCCAATTTCTGGTCCGGAGTGAATGTAAGATCCTGCATCGGTGAGTCGTGCTATCGATGAACCAACGGCATTGACTACACCATAGATCATGGCACCTTTACTCTTGACATGCTCAAGTGCCGCAAGGGTATCAGCGGTCTCTCCGGATTGGGATATAGCCATGACGATATCACCTTCACGGATGACCGGATTTCGGTACCTCAGTTCAGATGCATATTCTACTTCGACAGGTATCCGTGCCAGGTCTTCGAACAGATATTCACCGATCAAGCCCGCATGCCATGATGTCCCACATCCGGCTATGATGATTCGCTGTGCGTTTTCAAACTGGCCTGCATATTCCTCCATGCCACCAACCCGCACCAGTCCTTCATGCTCTTTGAGACGGCCACGCATACAATCAGATACAGTCTGTGGTTGCTGGTGGATTTCTTTAAGCATGAAATGCTCATAGCCGCCTTTTTCAAGCTCTTCGATGCGGAGAGAGATTTCCTCAATCCTTGGTTTTTGAACTACATTCTTACTATCCTTGATTGTGACACCCGCGTGTCGGTCGAGGATGGCGATTTCATCATCTTTAAGATAGATGACTTTATTTGTGTACCGCACGATGGGGGTGGCATCCGAACCGATAAAATATTCACCTTCACCCATGCCTACGACCAGTGGACTTTGCTTTCTGGCGGCAACCAGGACATCCGGGTTCCTGTCATCAGCGACGACGATGGCATAGGCCCCTACCACTTGGGAGAGGGCCATACTGAGTGCGTCAGCCAGATCCAGTTGTTCCCTGTTTTGATAAGCTTCAATCAGGTTGAGAAAGACCTCCGTATCCGTTTCACTGGTAAAGGTGTATCCGTTACGTGAAAGGGCCTCCTTGAGTACTGAATAGTTTTCGATGATCCCGTTGTGGATCAGCACCAGGTGGCCGTTGTTGGATACATGCGGATGGGCATTGATATCATTTGGTTCGCCGTGAGTAGCCCAACGGGTGTGGCCCATGCCTGCAGTCGAAGTCAGGGTTTGTGAGCCGATATGGTTTTCTAGTTCAGATACTTTCCCTTTTTTCTTGAAGACCTGCATATGATCATTGAGCAGCGCAATGCCTGCACTGTCGTAGCCTCTGTATTCCAGTTGCTTCAGGCCTTGAATCAGGATAGGATAAGCAGGACGGGGACCGATATAACCGACTATTCCGCACATAAATTAGAATGAATTAGACGCTATGAAATACTGATGATGCAGATTACAAGATTCCACTATGGTGATTTGTGCCATCCTTCAGTAAAGTTGAAAGGATAAACTCAAAACCGGCAGCTTCAGGTAGGTCACTTTTATAATACTGTGTAAGTTACTCTCAATCTCGGGGCATAGGTGGGGTGGTTAGGACCAAAGATCACCGCCCTGTTGGGAATATTACCTTTTCCAAATGGATTGAAATATATGATATTTTCCTGGTTTCCTTCAAAGATGTCCTTAAACTGGTTGGTAACGTTCATCTTATATCTGAATACGACAGGAGGACCAGCAGCCAGGGAATCCACCTTGCCGCCAAAGATCGCATTGAAGCTTTCGGTAGTATTGCTGCTACCTGTGAGTGCCAGGGCTACCGCTACATCTTCTGAATTGATCAGACTGGTATCTGTTTTTTCCTGCGTGATGATATAGGGGGGAGGTGGGTATAGATTACCCATATCCCCATCAGGAAATGTACAGAATAATTCGATTTCAGCCTGGTTGATGATGGCATTACCGATGATATCCAGGCCCTCAATCCGCATATAGGTGGCCACTCCTGACATGCCTTGTATATACGCGAAATCACCTTCAGGCTCGGGAGCTAAAGCGGCCTCAACCACTGAACCGCTATAATCATGTACCATATGAACGGTCTTGACACTGCCTGCTGTGATTACAAATTTAAATTGCTGATCCGTCGAGGTGCCTTTGTCATAGTAATATGTAAGCCCTGTAACAGAACTGAGCAGATTGATACCAAGCATAGTATTGGTAGCCCCTGACATTTTGATGTACAGGCCATTGAAATAGTTGAGAAAACTGTCCTGGTTTTCAAAGACAGCGGTATCCTGCAGGAGCAGTTCACCCATTTTGGCTATATCAAGAGGTATTCTGATATGTGGGGCCAGTACGATCGTATCAGCACCATTGAGGGTCACACTATCTTTTGGCCTTGGGGTGAAGGTCAGCGAGCCCAGCAGGTCGGTACTTGTCTGGAATGTTCCATTGGAATAGTAATCCTCGTTAAAGGCGGGATTTTCAAGCATCCGGTACACTTCTATAGTCACCGGATCAAGGATGGTGCCATACGTACCGAATGTGTCATATCTCAGTGTGAGGACAACAGAATCCAGGGTGGATTCCTTTAATGCAGTGGCAATACCCGGGAGTAAAAGCTGTGCATATATATCTGCTGTATATCTTCCAAAAACAGGATCCTGAACATCACCAATCAGATAGGTATTGAGCTGTCTGCTGGTGTTATCGCTGTGGACGATGACGCTATCGGTCTTGACGGTAAAAAGGCTGAGGTCGAAACTATCCTTGAACTGCAGCAATGCCTTTTCATCTTCC
>DATHZY010000236.1:0-6593 GCA_035458325.1 Saprospiraceae bacterium
GTGAGAGCGTGAGAGAAATAATTAAAGGGGGACATTCATGAGGCCGATAAGGTCCTTTACTTCGCGGACAGTTTCCTGGGCTCTCTTGCGGATCACCTGGGAGGAAGCAGCAACGCTTTCCTGGTACTTGGTTTTATCGGAGACTATTTCCTGTCTTCTTTGCTTAAAAGTATCGGTCATGGAGATAACCACATCAGAAACAGATTCCTTGAGGCGCCCATATTGCAGGGTCCCTGCGATAGCGTGCTCACGGAATGATTCCATTTCCGGATGGCCACCTGATGCCCGGAGAATGTCCAGTAGGTTTTGAACCCCCGGGCTAATCTGACCGGGAGGAGTATCGCCTGAGTCTGTGACAGCGCTCTTGATTTGCTTTCGGATTACTTCTGCTTCTGAAAAAACATTGATATGATGCTTCGGACCAAGAGATGCGCTCATTTTCTTTGATGGATCAGCGGTGGAGAGCACTTTGGGCAAATCAGTGTAGAGGGTTTCAGGTAAAACGAAATACTCTTTGTCAACCAATTGATTGAACCTGTTTGCAATGTTTCTGGTCAATTCGAGATGCTGGTCCTGGTCTTTACCCACCGGAACATAGTCTGCTCTGTAGATAAGGATATCCGCAGCTTGCAAGACTGGATATGTAAATAGGCCTGTGGAAATAAAAGCATCCTTGTCCTTATCATTGATTTGCTGGCTCTTGTCCTTGAATTGAGTCATGCGTGACACTTCGCCATAGGAGCTTATGCAATTGAAGATCCAGGCGAGTTCCGTATGCTCCGGGATCATCGACTGGATGAATATATTTTCTGGTTTCACACCTACAGCCATAATGTCAAATACCAATTCCCAGACCTGTTCACGCAACCTGCGTGGGTCAAAAGGCATGGTCATCGCATGATAGTCTACGATGCTGTAGATACAATCATAGGATTCCTGCAGGTGGACCCAGTTTTGGATCGCTCCAAAATATCTGCCCAGGTGCAGTGTACCTGTAGGCTGCATACCGGAAAGAACCTGCTTCCTTTTGGAATCTGTGGAGATACTCATGATGGGTCGGCTTTAAACGTGGGCTATAGCGGAAATCTCAATATTGACATGCTTTGGCAGGTCAGAGACCTGGACCAGGGCTCTGGCAGGGGGGATACCTGCATTAAAATAGGTAGTGTATACTGCATTAATCCTCCCAAACAATTCCATATCCTTAATAAAGACAGAGCAACTGACAACGTTTTCATATGTCAGTCCTGCAGCTTCGAGGATAGCCCCAACATTTTTGAGGACCTGATGAGTTTCTTCCTCGATGGATGAGGTAATGAGATCACCGGTTGATGGGTCAATCGCGATCTGGCCGGAAATATATACCGTATCGCCTGCATGGATCGCCTGGCTGTAAGGGCCTATAGGGGCCGGGGCATTGGTGGTAAGGATGGCTTTTTTCATCTTAAAATCGCAAATGAATGGGTATAGAAAATGAGTTTGGATAAAACAGCGAAGGCTCCCTGATCATAATTGACCGGGGAGCCTCAGCAAGTGTTTGATGCTATCTGACTGGATTAGTCCTCCAGCCCCGGTGTCTTCACGAGCATCTGACCCTTGTAATAAAGGTGTCCGTTATGCTCATAGGCTTTGTGCCAAACGTGTGGTTCGCCGGTCTCTGCACAGATCGCAACGTGCGGAGCAGTAGCTTTATAATGTGTACGGCGCTTGTGTTTGCGCTGTTTTGACATACGACTCTTAGGATGTGCCATTGTTAATCGGTTTTAAGCTATCAGCATTCAGCTGTCAGCTAATTTTTAATATGTTTATTATTCATCCAGTACAAAGGGCTTCATTGCTTCAGCTGCTTCAACTGTATTTAATTATCAATTTGTCTTTTCAGGTCGTCCCAGGGAGATTCACTTTTGTCTCCTTTTGGCATTTCATCAACCTGGTTTTGAGAGAGATACGTCAGAATGGACGTATCACAAGGTGAATTTTCCATTTGCTCACAATCGGGGATGCGGTGGCTGATCGGAACAGACAGCAGGATAAAATCATAAATGTGCTGTCCTACGTTCAGGTCGGATGAGTCAGAATCGATAAACACCACTTCGTCGGTACTATCCGCCGGATCGCCGTGTTTGACAACCATCTGATAATCAGACTCAATAGGCATCCTAATCGGAACCATACAGCGATCACAGGTCGTTTCAACGATCCCCTCAACATGAAATTCGAGGGTTGTCAGTCCGCCTTCTCGGTGAAGCTCCATCTGAACTTCAAAATGGCCGGTGATACCTTCATGTTCCTCATCAAAAATGGCGAGGAAATCAGGTCCGAGTTTCCATTCGTAGGAAGCCTCATCAGCCTTAAGTATTGCTGCCGGTATCCGGAACGGTGCCAATGCATCCATCTCCCAAAGAACTTTTTTTATTAAAATGGAGCGCAAAGATAGGTTTTTTATGATTCCCAAGCGGTGGGAATCACAAAATTTATCTGTTAGCGCATTTTTGGCCTTCTACGCTTTCCACCTGGCTGCATAGCCTGTCCGGTCCTCAGGTGGACCATATTGCCACTCTGGTTGAGTGCTTTTTCGAACTGCTTGATCTGATCCTTGAGCATGCCCTCGGAAACATTGAATTTCTTGACCTGGTGGAAATAACTCTTGGCTTGCGTCCATTTACCCTGGTTGGCCTTGATATTGGCTAGCTGCAGGAATACAAGTGCACGTTCGTTGTCCGATGGCAGCTTAAGGTCCTTTGCTTGTTCAAAATAGCCTTCTGCTTCATCCGGACGATTGAGATTGGCTGCAATACTCCCTTTCATGATATAATAGAAAGCCCGGTTGGTCACATAGAGCCAATTGGGCTTAATCGTCCATTTGAGCCTTTCTTCTGCGGCAGCAAATTGCGTTTTCTCCAGTAAAACAGCGGCGGATTGCACCGTACCGAGGAGGATATAAGACACGAGGAAACCTATCCCGATCAGGAGAAAAGGGAAACCATACCAGAATCCGGCGGTGAACATCAAGGCAAGGCCTCCGAGGATACCTATACCAATAATGGCGAATTTTAATTTGTAGTCAATCGTAAACATGGGGCAAAGGTAGCCAGAAAGTGAAGAATGAAAAGTGAAGAGTGAAAAGTTGGGCAGGGAGCAAGGGGCAGGTATAAAGTGAAAAGTGAAGAGTGAAGAGTGAAAAGTGGGGTTAAGTGGTGAAAGAGCAAGTCGAAGCGTAGCGGAGATCCCGCCCCTTACGGGTAGCGGAGAGCTAGGGGCAAAGGAGCAACTCAAATTGCCCCGGCTTTCAAGCCGGGGTTTCAGGGGCAGTATATTCTGGGGCTTTAGTCCATAGCATAATTCAACTTGTGGCTAAAGCCAAATCCAATATGTTCCCCACTCCTGGCTAAAGACGAGGGCAATTATGGCATTGAAGAGAGATTACTGTAGTGAGGGGGCAATGGGCATGGAGGGAATGAAGAGAGATTAATAAGTGAAAATGCCAATTGTTAAAAAAATGTCGATCTTTTCCCATTCGAAAACAACTATACAATTCATCTTATGGCATTACAGGGACTTGATTGGGGGATCATTGCTGCTTATTTCATCATATCACTCCTGATAGGGGTGATGGTGGCCCGGCAATCCGGAAGCAGTGTTGCGGAATTCTTTTTGAGTGGTCGCAATATGCCATGGTGGTTGCTTGGGGTATCGATGGTGGCAACAACCTTTTCGGCGGATACGCCAAATCTGGTCACCGATATCGTCCGGAATAACGGGGTTGGAGGTAACTGGGTATGGTGGGCTTTTTTGCTGACCGGGATGATGACTGTTTTTGTATATGCCAAACTCTGGCGGAGGACAGGCATTCTGACTGACCTTGAATTCTATGAGATGAGGTATGGGGGCAAACCTGCTTCTTTCCTCCGAGGATTCAGGGCGGTCTACCTCGGTTTGTTTTTCAATGTGATGATCATGGCGACTGTCTGCCTGGCCGCTATCAAGATTGGCAATGTTCTGCTTGGATTAGATCCATGGCAAACGTTGTTGATCTCTAGTGCAATTACAGTAGCGTATACGATGGTTGGAGGATTCAAAGGCGTGCTCTTTACCGATCTATTTCAATTTGTGCTGGCGATGGCCGGCATGGTAGCTGCGGCTATATTCTTAGTGAATAAACCTGAAATTGGTGGTTTAACGGAATTGCTTTCGAAACCTGAAGTGCAAAGCGCAATGTCTGTTTTTCCGGATTGGAGTAAGCCCTCATCCTGGATTCCCATTTTCCTGATCCCACTGGCTGTTCAATGGTGGAGCAGCTGGTATCCCGGAGCTGAACCAGGGGGTGGTGGATATATAGCTCAACGGATGCTTGCCGCCAAAAATGAAAGGCACGCCATGGGCGCTACCCTACTCTTCAATGTGACCCATTATGCCTTACGTCCATGGCCATGGATCATAATTGCCTTGTGTTCGATGATTATTTTTCCGACTACCGCTGATATCGCTAAAGCCTTTCCACATGTGGACCCTTCGATTATCAAGGATGATCTTGCTTTTCCCGCCATGATTTCATTTCTGCCGACAGGTTTATTGGGCCTGGTCGTTGCGGCATTGATAGCAGCCTTTATGTCGACGATAGCCACACACCTCAATTGGGGTTCATCGTATATCATCAATGATTTTTATGGCCGGTTTATCAATCCTAATGCCAGCGATAAGCAGTTGGTCAACATAGCCAGGTGGACAACGCTCGGCCTGATGATCATCGCATCACTTGTCGCTACTCAACTTACGAGTGCCCTGCAGGCGTTCAATATCCTGTTGCAGATCGGAGCGGGGACGGGGCTCATTTTTATTCTTCGTTGGTTTTGGTACAGGATCAATGCATGGTCTGAAATTTCAGGTATGGTGATCAGTTTTTGTGTCGCTATCTATTTTGAATTGATCTATCACGGGACGATGGCTTCTCATGAAAAAATGGTTTGGGGTGTGCTGATCACGACTATAGGCTGGGTCACCATCACTTTGTTGACTAAGCCGGAATCAGATGAAGTGCTGAGAAAATTCTACGTGCAAGTCCGGCCGCACAAACTCGGTTGGAGTGCATGGCTGAAGAAATCACCTTCCATCGCGGCCCCGGAAAAAGAAGGATCAGGATTGATGCTGGAGCTAGGAGCGATGGCCATTGGCTGTCTGATGGTATATGGTTTTCTATTCGGGCTTGGTTACTGGATTTATGGAGATACCGTGAATACATTGATTTCATTTGGCGTTGCCTTTGCTGCTTCTTTTGTACTTTATAAAATGTGGCCCCGCTTATCCTTTGCATAGCCTGAATAATAACATTTTATTTTTTAATAGTTGCTGTCAGTTACCTTTTTCCAATAATCAGGTAGCTATTTTCTTTCTTAAAATGGAATACGTTTGAATCACCCAGATGGTGGAAGTGACTGCCACGCACATAAAGGCAATGCGCAGGTCAAGTGCTTTTGCAATAAATCCGATCAGCACAGGGCCAATCAGAAATGCAGCCATCCCAAAAGTATTCATCGTTGCCAATCCTGCTCCAGGCGGAAGCCCAGGGACCCTGGCTGCCGCGGCGAATAGAATCGGGGAAGCTACTGAAACACCAAGTCCTGTCAACATAAATCCTGGTAATGCCATCCATGGATTGAAAGATAATATGATCACTACAAGTCCAACAGATACAAGGATGCCTCCCGCCATCAGCACCTTCATATGACCATGTCGGGCGATCAGCGAATCGCCCAGGAATCTTCCCCCTGCCATAAAAAAAGCATACAAGCCAAAACCCCAACCTATGATGGTCTCCGGGGCGGCTGTCATCTCCCTCAGGTACACCGCAGACCAATCGGCCATGGTGCCCTCTGTCAGGAAAGTACACAAACTGATACTGATCAGTATCCAGAGCAACTTGTTTGGCTTGAACATCGATAAACCTGAGCCAGGGGGTTGTTTGTTTTTCTCCCAATCTTCATGGATTTGTTGAAAGTCACCTTTAATAGTGAGGGTGATCACCAATGTCGCAATGGCGATCGTGGCTACATAAGCAAAATGTGCATCAATCCATCCTCCTGTCAGCCAATCGAAACCAACAACACCAAAACCTGACGCCAATGCTCCAGCCATTGCACCCAGGCTCCACATCCCATGGCTGGCGGACATCAACCTGATGCCGCTTTCTTTTTCAAGATCTGAAGCACATGTGTTCATCGCCACATTGGTAAATGCAAAAGAAGCGCCTGCTAAAACCAATCCAACAGCCACCAAAGAAACGGATGGGACGATGACCGGCAACATAAACATGATTCCCATCAAAACGATGGATACTAATGAAGTCCGGACGGCACCCCAATGGGAAATAATAAATACTGACAAGGGATTGGCGATGAGATTACCTACAGGCAGTCCCAACAATAACAGTCCAAGCTGCGCTTCATCCAGGACAAATTTCTCCTTCACATAAGGGATAAAGGAAGCCCAGGTTCCAAAGATCAACCCACATAGCGCAAAGATGATCCCGGTGGCACGAGCCGGCGCTAATCGCAAAAATTCACGAAGATGGATCACTACAGTGTATTGATTTGGTG